>NZ_CP129002.1:800773-803252 GCF_030406085.1 Bartonella sp. TP | reverse complement strand
CGTAAAATGCTACTGCCTTGCTCCAAATAATTTGCTATAGAGCTCGCTATTGCCGTATCGCCATCCAAATAGCGGGACATTGCGCTAGAAAGCGGCCGCCTAGGCACGATTACACTATCGCCTATGCGCAATTCTTTCTGGCCACCCAGCATAAAACGACGGCTATTTAAACGCATAAAACCTGCTTCGCTAATATTATAACGAGCACAAAGTTGGCTAATCGTTTCGCCTTTACGAACTAGATGTGTTTTGGTATCAAATGGCAAAAGCTCTGCCGAGCCTAGCTGGCTTGTCGTTATAACATGCGCTATACGGTCTCCACCAGAGACTATTTCTGCTCCGCTACGACCATATACGTTCGACGGAAAAACCGACATAGAAACGTATATCATACACGTTATATAACTTATTAACTGCCTTAACATCTATGCTTACTAACTTTTACACATCCAATAACATTTTACATTCACTTTAGGGGTTATATAGCAAAACTGTCCCATTACAATATGAAGAGCAGCACAGTAGCAGCCCTTGCAGCCAAAATCAATAACTATTAAGCCTTTCTTCTAACGCTTAATAGCAGGTTGTTTCATTATGAGAAAAAGTTAATGCCTATAGAAACTGATGTATCTATTAAATTTTCTTTAACAAACAGAATAAAATAGAGCTTAAAATACAAAAATAAGCTTAGGTAATAGCAAGGCTAAACAAATATTCTAACCCTTTACAAAATTTGAATCATACGGCGTCATAGCATTGTTATTTTTCCAATCACTGGAATACGAGCAGCTACTAATTGCTATTTCAAACAATCGCGCCAATGTATTATGCTCACAAGAAGAAATCAGCATAAAATGCGAAAAGAAGTTAGCCCCTTAGATCTTAATAATCACGTAAAAGACTACTGATCTGCTCTAAATAAATTATTATAAGTTCGCTATTACAGTAGAGTTATGCAGCTAGAACTCGCTATGGAAAAAACTTAAAGGATATCATATCGCTTAGCTAATGCATTGTCTGCATAAAAACTTAGTAGGAGAAAATATTAAACCTAGTGTGAAGCGATAAAGGCATAAAAGTTTAGCTAACAAGCATTCAGACAGCATTATTATCAACTGTTACAAAGCAAATAAAAAGTCAAACGTGCTAACATTATACGGAAGGGAACCTACCGCAATCTATAGAATGAATTACAAAAAAATAATATAAAGAAGCTGGCTAAAAGTATTAGACGATTAATAGACCTGGCAGCGACTTACTCTCCCGTGTCTTAAGACAAAGTACCATCAGCGCAGGAGCGTTTCACGACCGAGTTCGGCATGGGATCGGGTGCAGGCACTCCGCTATAACCACCAAGTCAATTAACCGTCTAACTATTATGATGAATAATGAATATAAAAATGAGAATAATCAAGTCGATCGAACTATTAGTATCAGTAAGCTTCATGTGTTACCACACTTCCACATCTGACCTATCAACGTGGTAGTCTTCCACGGTTCTCATGGGAATACTAGTTTCCAGGTGGGTTTCCCACTTAGATGCCTTCAGCGGTTATCCCTTCCGTATATAGCTACCCTGCTATGCGGCTGGCGCCACAACAGGTCCACCAGAGATACGTCCATCCCGGTCCTCTCGTACTAGGGACAGATCCTGTCAATATTCCTACACCCACGGCAGATAGGGACCGAACTGTCTCACGACGTTCTGAACCCAACTCACGTACCGCTTTAAATGGCGAACAGCCATACCCTTGGGACCTGCTCCAGCCCCAGGATGCGATGAGTCGACATCGAGGTGCCAAACAACCCCGTCGATATGGACTCTTGGGGGTCATCAGCCTGTTATCCCCGGCGTACCTTTTATCCGTTGAGCGATGGCCCTTCCACTCGGGACCACCGGATCACTATGACCGTCTTTCGACTCTGCTCGACTTGTCAGTCTTGCAGTCAGGCAGGCTTATGCCATTGCACTCAACAAACGATTTCCGACCGTTCTGAGCCTACCTTCGCGCGCCTCCGTTACTCTTTAGGAGGCGACCGCCCCAGTCAAACTACCCACCATACACTGTCCTGGACCCGGATAACGGGTCGCAGTTAGACATCCATGTAGATAAGGGTGGTATTTCAAGGATGGCTCCACAATGGCTGGCGCCACTGCTTCATAGCCTACCACCTATCCTACACATGTCGACACGAATGCCAGTGTAAAGCTATAGTAAAGGTGCACGGGGTCTTTCCGTCTAACCGCAGGAACCCCGCATCTTCACGGGGAATTCAATTTCACTGAGTCTACGTTGGAGACAGCGGGGAAGTCGTTACGCCATTCGTGCAGGTCGGAACTTACCCGACAAGGAATTTCGCTACCTTAGGACCGTTATAGTTACGGCCGCCGTTTACTGGGGCTTCAATTCAATGCTTGCACATCTCCTCTTAACCTTCCAGCACCGGGCAGGCGTCAGACCCTATACGTCGTCTTGCG
>NZ_CP129002.1:760773-795773 GCF_030406085.1 Bartonella sp. TP | reverse complement strand
AAAAGGTCAAAAATAAACCCACTACAATTAACAGCGAGCTAAAAATTACAACAGAAAACCTTTCGATTCTCAATAAAACCGAAAATGAAAATAGCGAATATAGTTACGCAGAAGATCTTATACCTTTTTCTAAAAATCAACCGATTATAAAAGCACTAGAAACGGCCAACTACCACACAGATGCCAACTCAGGAATAATTAAAGCTTTAACAAAACAGCTCTTAACTGATAGGCTAGATTATAATGGAATTATTCGGTTGGGCTTAACCAGTGACGAAGATGGCAACGAAGCTATAGTAAGAATCACTATCTATAAAGATGCCACAGCAATTTTAACAATTGCCGCAGACGATAATAATAATTATATCAAATCCGAAGCCCCAGAAATGACACCAATTCTACGCAAAGCTTTATCTGGTAAGCTACCCGTACTAAATATAGACAGAGAACCTTTAATGTCTCTGTATGACAGCATATACCGCGCCACGCTTTCTTACGGGTTACCAGAAGAATTAACTAAACAGTTATTTCGTGTCTTAGCGGTAGATATTGATTTACAAGCCCCAACCACATTAACAGACACAATAAACATTTTTTACCCCTATAATAAAGATAATAAGGATATAGCCTTATTCTATATAAACGCGAACATAAGCGGAAAAATCCATAAATATTATCGCTATCAAAACGTTCGCGGCAGCATTGATTACTATAACGCAGACGGCAAGAGCGCCCGACAGTTCTTACTGAGAAAGCCTGTGCCAAGCGGACACTTTACCTCCCCATTTGGTAGCCGACGCCATCCTATATTGGGCTATGTACGTATGCATACTGGCGTAGACTGGGGCGCCAAAAAAGGCACAGCAATAATTGCAGCAGGTGATGGAATAGTTATAAACGCCAGCCCAACGCGTGGCTATGGAAACCACACTGAAATACAGCATGCAAACGGTTATGTAACATCTTATTCACATCAAAGTGGCTTTGCGGCTGGCATACAGCCGGGCGCGCACGTAAAACAAGGACAAATTATAGGATATGTAGGCTCCACTGGTCTTTCTACAGGAGCGCATTGCCATTTTGAAATTCTAGTAAATAAAACAAGAGTAGACCCAATGCGAGTGCGCATACCAGATAGTAAATCACTGACTGGTCGAGAATTATCCCTATTCGAGCAAACCAGAAATAGTATTGATAACGCGTTAAACGAAAATCGCTTTTAAGACCAATCGAAATTCAAAGCATTTTCACCCATAGATACTTTAACGGTAGCGTTATCTGCCAATTTACCCTCAAGCAATAAAGCGGCTAACTTATCTTGGATCTCTTTTTGTAACACCCGCTTTAAAGGTCTAGCACCATATACTGGATCATACCCCTTTTTCGCAAGCCATATATTCGCTTGCGGGGAGAGTTCTAATGCTATCTGCCGCTCCATAAGTCTGCTACGCAATTTATCTAACTCAATATTGACTATTGCTTCTATATCCGAAAGAGTTAACCGATGAAACAAAATAATGTCATCTATACGATTTAAAAACTCCGGTCTAAAAGACTGGGTCAACACGTTCATAACTTGCGGAGCAACTTTTTCTGTAGATTCATTTTCACCAAGAGTCGCTAGATATTCAGCCCCCAGATTAGAAGTCATAATAATTAATGTGTTACGAAAATCTATAAGACGACCCTGAGAATCTGTCAATCGGCCATCATCTAGGACCTGTAACAAAATATTGAATATATCTGAATGTGCCTTTTCTATTTCATCTAAGAGAATTACTTGGTATGGCCTACGCCTAACCGCTTCCGAAAGCACACCCCCTTCTTCATAACCAACATAACCTGGAGGAGCACCAATTAGCCTAGCAACAGAATGCTTTTCCATATACTCTGACATATCAAAACGCAACATAGCAGTTTCATCATTAAATAAAAAATTAGCTAAAGCTTTAGCGAGTTCAGTTTTACCTACGCCAGTGGGTCCTAAAAATATAAAAGAACCTAGTGGACGCTTCGGATCTTGAAGGCCAGCTCTTGAGCGCCGCACTGCGTTTGACACGGCAGCTACAGCCTTTTTTTGTCCTATGACTCGCTTACCGATTAATTCTTCCATATGTAATAATTTTTCTTTTTCTCCCTCTAGCATACGCTCAACTGGAATGCCGCTCCATTTAGCGATTACTTGAGCTATATGCTCTGGCCTTACGGTCTCTTCTAATAACCCAACTGTCCTATCTTGCTTTTCTGCGCTCACCAAATCCGCTTCTAATTGCGGAATAATGCCGTAAGATAACTCACCTGCTTTTTGAAATTCACCAGAACGCTGCGCTATAGCTAAAGCATTTCTTGCTTCTTCCAACTGCCGCTTTAAATCCGCAGCTCGGCCTAATTTTTGCTTTTCCTCTTGCCACTTTACTGTAATTTCATTAGATTGCTCCTCTAAAGCCACCAGCTCCGCTTGTAAAGCTGTAGTACGAATCTTAGAAGCTTCATCATTTTCAAGCTTTAACATTTCAAGCTCAATCTTAATTTGCATTATACGCCGATCCAGCTCGTCTAATTTCTCTGGTTTGGAATCTATCTGCATCTTTAATCTAGCCGCTGCCTCATCGATTAAATCAATAGCTTTATCTGGTAAAAATCTGTTAGTGATATATCTATTCGATAAAGAAGCCGCTGCGATTAAGGCAGAGTCTGATATACGAACTTTGTGGTGTTGTTCGTACCTTTCTTTCAATCCACGCAAAATAGAAATAGTGTCCTCTACACTAGGAGCTGCCACAAATACACTCTGGAACCTTCTAGCCAAGGCAGCATCTTTTTCTACATATTTACGATACTCATCCAATGTTGTCGCACCTATGCAATGTAGATCGCCTCTAGATAAAGCTGGCTTTAATAAATTAGATGCATCCATAGCCCCGTCAGATTTACCAGCGCCAACTAAAGTATGCATTTCATCAATAAATAAAATTATGCTTCCATTCGCAGCACTTATTTCATTTAATACTGCTTTTAAACGTTCTTCAAATTCACCTCGATATTTCGCCCCAGCTATTAAAGAGCCTAAATCCAAGGCTAATAAAGATTTACCACGCAAACTTTCCGGAACATCATCTGCAATAATCCTTAGCGCAAGACCCTCTACTATTGCCGTTTTTCCTACACCTGGTTCCCCTATTAAAACTGGATTGTTTTTTATACGACGTGATAATACTTGGATTGTTCGTCTTATTTCTTCATCTCGACCAATCACAGGGTCTAATTTTCCATCAAGGGCAGCTTGCGTAAGGTCCCTGGCGTATTTCTCTAGTGCTTGATACTGATTTTCTACAGAAGGACTATCGGCTTTACGCCCTTTGCGCAAAGTACTAATTTCTATGGCTAAATTTTTTACATTTATATTCTGCTTAGCAAATAATTCTGAAAGTTTATCTTTACTATTACCGACTATGGCTTCTAATATACGTTCTACTGTGACAAAACTATCGCCATTCTTAATAGCCAGAGCTTCACTTGTATTAAGTAAGTTCGTTAGCTCTGATGAGAGATAAACCTGATCAGAGCTACTGCTTACTTTAGGAAATCCTGCAATAAACACAGCAAGATCATTTTTTAATAACTCAATATCCGCACCCAGCCGACGCAATAAACTAGAACATAATCCATTGTTATCATCAATCAAAACTTTTAACAAATGAGCTGGCTGTAATTGTTGATTTTGTAACGAAATTGCATAATTTTGTGCTGCTTGCAAAAATCCCTGTGCTTTTTCAGTATATTTGCTTATATCCATTCTCGCCTCGCTTATATATTAAAAAATCTATATAATATATAAGCAGGCTTACAGTTCTCGGCAAGCAAGTCAACTTTTTTCTATATCTGCATCTTCGTTCTGCATTTCATCTGTAGCAATGATATAATTACCCGTAAGCCAATGATGTAAGTCTGCTAGCTTACATTTTTCACTACAAAATGGAAAAAAATTTTGATCAATAAACTTATGACAACGTAAACATTTTCGTTTACTAAAGCTATTAGCTACGCAATTCATCCTGATGCCATTGCTGAAAGATTGGATAGCCATATGACTGAAGAAGATTCACAGTCGAAGCTAATGGCAGCCCAACCACATTGCTATAAGAACCTACTATGCGGGTTATAAAACCAGCGGCTAAACCTTGTATAGCATACCCTCCAGCTTTATCTTCCCATTCTCGAGAAGCTATATAGGCTTCAATAATATCTTCACTAAGACGAGCAAACCGTACACGCGTTTCTGAAATTTTACAGCTATGCTTACCTTTTTCATTTATAACACAAAGAGCAGTAAAAACTTTATGTGTACGACCAGAAAGTAATTTTAAGCACTCAATAGCATCTTCATTGTTATTAGGTTTTGGTAATACAATACGTCCTACAGAAACTGTAGTATCCGCAGCTAAAACTATAGAATGTTTATAAGCTTCTAACTTAGACATACGAGCATAAGCCTGAAGCGCTTTTTCTTGAGCTAATCTTTTAACCAAAAAACGCGGATGCTCTTTATATTTTGGCATTTCATCTATATCTGTCGCATAAACGTAATCTGGCTCTACGCCTATCTGGCGTAATAAAGCTAATCTTCTAGGAGAAGCAGAGGCTAAGATCAACTTTAATGTAGCTATTTTTTTTTCTAATGCCATAAATGCAATATCCAATTTAAATTATTACCAACCAGTATTTACATAGCTTATTTATAGCGGTATGTAATCCTGCCCTTGGTTAAATCATAGGGGGTCATTTCTACCATAACTTTATCGCCAACCGAGACCCTTATTCTATTTTTGCGCATCCGACCAGCTGTATGAGCTACAATTTCATGATTATTATCTAATTTAACGCGAAACATCGCATTCGGCAATAGCTCTATTATTACCCCTGAAAATTCTAGCACTTCTTCCTTAGCCATATATATCCTTACTATACGATAAATTTCTTGTTTCGCAACCTAATATATTTTTTTATAGAATACAATGCCTAAATATCTACTAACCGTGCTTCTATACACTCAACGGTCAAGCGCAAGGCGGTTTTATCTTCAAAATGCATTATTATCTCACCATAAATATCTGTATGCCTATCAGGTAGAAAATGTATAGCTAAAAGAGTATAGGACCGAGTTTTATCTTTACAATTAATACCACTTGCACTAAGCTTTTCTACACGGTCAAAATGTAAAACACTATCACAGCTTAAAATTGGCGCCCCTTCCTTCTTTTCTTCCCATCGCAATCTTTTCATCGCTAGTAGCAACCTAGCCTGTTCTGGATCCCAATCTATGTCATTTAGCGTCAAAATAGCTTTTTGACTATATGCCGAAATTATCGTTAAATCTTCACTATCTAATGCCAACAATTTTAATGCCATAATATTTTACCCATTTCTTCTTTAGGCTCCCCTTATCCGCTCTATCTGCGCGCCACAATTGCTAAGCTTTTCTTCTAAATTTTCAAATCCTCTATCCAAGTGATAAACTCTATTTACAATTGTTTCGCCTTCTGCAACTAAACCAGCTATTACTAATGAAACCGAAGCACGCAAGTCTGTCGCCATAACCTGCGCCCCCTTTAGTTTTTTTACCCCCTGCACTATAGCAGTTTGCCCTGCCAAACTAATACTGGCACCTAATCTTGCCAGTTCTTGAACATGCATAAAGCGATTTTCAAAAATAGTCTCCGTTACACGAGATATACCATCAGCCTTAGTCATCAAAGCCATAAATTGAGCTTGCAAATCAGTAGGAAAACCAGGATAAGGTCGCGTTATGATATCCACGGGCTCTATTTCTTTGGCATAGCGAGAGACAAGCAAACCTCGTTCCTGCTGCTCAAATTTTACACCGCAAGCACTCAAAGATTCTAGCACAGCATTTAAAAGATCTGTATGCGCCCCCTCTAACAACACACTGCCCCCGGTCATCGCCGCGGCTATAGCATAAGTGCCTGCCTCAATACGATCAAAAATTACAGCTTGCCTAGCCCCATGTAAGGTTGACTGACCTTGTATAGTTAAAGTCTCAGTACCTACACCATTTATTTTAGCACCCATCGCTATCAAACATTCACACAAATTGGTAACTTCAGGCTCTTTTGCAGCGTTCTCTAATATAGTTTCCCCCTTTGCTAAGCTAGCCGCCATCAGCATAACATGCGTACCGCCCACCGTTGCTTTAGGGAATTTATATTTTGCACCTATCAATCCTTTAGGTGCTTGTGCATGCGCATACCCAGCTTCTATCTTTATATCAGCGCCTAACGCTCGTAGGCCGTTCAAAATAAAATCTACTGGACGCGTGCCTATAGCACAGCCACCAGGCAACGAAACACAAGCCTCGCCGCTTCTAGCAAGCAGTGGCGCTATTACCCAAAAACTAGCACGCATTTTAGACACTAATTCATAAGGAGCCCTTGTAGTAGCTATATTTTTTGCTGAAAAATGCACTACACGTCTGTAATATTCATCCAACTCCCCTTTACGGCCCTCTATGGTATAATCCACGCCCAAATTAGCTAGAATTCTTATCAATTGCTCAATATCCGCAAGATATGGTACATTTTCCAGGCACAAATCCTCCGCTGTCAAAAGCGAAGCAATCATCAAAGGCAAAGCAGCATTTTTTGCTCCAGAGATTTTTATAGTGCCATTTAAGCTATTACCACCTACAATTTTAATACGATCCATTTATCGTCCCAACGCAAATTATTTTTTAAAGTTCTGTTGCTAATATATGTTATAGTCTGTTTCAATTTCATCCTATATACATAAATATTTATTAATTTTTAGCTTATGTAGCCTAATTTTTGCTCGCACTGCTACGCTGCCTTGCCTGTTCTTTACGCTTTAATAAATTTTCTTTCAAGCGCTTAGCCAATTTTTGTTTCTCTAATTCTTTCTTTTCTAACTTCTGCCTATTGACACTACCCTTATACATATTATAAATCCTTTTATTAGGTAATTTATGCAAAATGCTTTATTATCTCTTTACTATTCTGTAATAATATGTAAAAGATGCCAAATGGTAAATTTAAATATATTTGCTGTGGTAGCTCAGTGGTAGAGCACTCCCTTGGTAAGGGAGAGGTCGAGAGTTCAATCCTCTTCCGCAGCACCAAGTCTTTTACTACAAAAATGATGTTATGATCTATAGTTTATATATTTATGTTTAAATAAAAGTCTTAAAAAAATTTACCTAATCCATTAATCCCATAATCAAAACATGAGCAACATAATGAGGCCACAGCAAAATAGACGTGTTAACAATAAGCATCGTCCTAATTTAAATCGCAAAACACAAAATCCTCTTTCAAAAACATTTGAAAGTAACGGACCAGGCATAAAAATACGCGGCAATGCACAACATATATACGAAAAATATATCGCCCTAGCCAGAGATGCCCAGGCAACCGGAGATAATATTATAGCCGAAAACTTCTTGCAGCATGCAGAGCATTATAAACGTATAATAATAGAGGCTACAGCTAACCAGCAAATATATAACCAAGAATTCGCTGCTGCGGAAATAAATATAGAGCCTATGGAGCAGTTCATGCCGCAAACATCAAGCGAAGAGCTAGAAGAAGATGTAGGAATAGCAGAAGAAGAAAATACACTTACAGTAAAAAAACCCAATAATAAACGCCCCCCTAAACAACAAAAACCATATATGCCAAATACAGAAGAAGACAATCCGACTGAAGTAGCAAAAATTAATAACAAAAAGCCAAATAGAAAAAGCGGTACAGCGCTTAAGAAAAAAGCCCTAGTAGAAGATAACAGCGACCAAATAACTGTCTAATTAACAAAAGCACGCTCAATAACATAATGGGCGGGAGCGCTATTTGCTCCTTCCTGCAATCCAAATTCTTCGCAAATATAAGCCATATCTTTTATCATTTGCATAGAGCCGCATATCATTACCCTATCTATATCTGCGTTCAAAGGCGGCAACCCAGTCTGTTTAAAAAAATCTTTATTACTTATTTGGTCTGTAATGCGGCCCATATGACTAGAAGCTTCGCGCGTAGTTATAGGATAAAATTTTAATTTAGAAACAAAATCCTTCAATAAACCATCATATTTAAGATGATCGACAACCTCCTTAATATAAACCAACTCAGAATTTTCTCTGGTAGTTTGTATTAAAACAACCTCTTCAAACTTTTCATAAGTCTCTAAATCTTGAATAATACTAGCAAAAGGCGCTACACCTGTGCCAGTAGAGATTAAATATAAACGCTTGCCCGGTAAAAGTGCATCAAGCACTAGAGTGCCAGTTGCTTTTTTTCGCATCAATATTGTATCGCCGCTAACAATTTTTTGCAAATGTGAAGTCAAAGGTCCATTCGGCACCTTAATAGAAAAAAACTCTAATTCCTCCGACCAAAAAGGACTCGCTATAGAATAAGCCCTATATATTGGATTTTTTTCTAAAGGCAATCCTATCATAACAAACTCACCAGAACGAAAGCGAAAACTGCTCGGTCTTGTAATAGCAAAGCTAAATAGCCTGTCCGTATAGTGCTTTACTCTCAAAACCTCCTGAGCAAAAACATTTTCTGGCAAATCGCCATAAACTATTTTTTCACCACGCAATATAATATCACTCATAACTTAACCTTCATATTCACTCATTGGCGGACAGCTACACACTAAGTTTCTGTCACCAGCTACGTTATCTATTCTACCGACAGGCGAGAAATATTTACTATTATTTGCTTCTATTCCTGTAGGAAAGCAAGCCTCTTCTCTACTATAGCAATGATTCCAGTTGTTATTCAAAGCATCAGCTAGCGTATGTGGCGCATTTATTAACGGATTGTCATCACGAAGCCAAACCCCATCTGCAACTTGCTGCGCCTCTACATAAATAGCACGCATCGCCTCACAAAAACGATTTAACTCTTCTAAAGGTTCAGATTCAGTAGGCTCTATCATCAAAGTACCAGATACCGGAAAAGACATAGTCGGCGAATGAAAACCATAATCAATTAACCTCTTGGCAATATCTTCTACATCAATATTAAAAGCATTTTTAAGCAAACGAATATCTAAAATGCATTCATGAGCAACCAACCCATGTTTTCCTTTATATAATACGTTATACCCATGTTTTTCTAAAGTTTTTGCGATATAGTTAGCGCTTAATATAGCACATTGCGTAGCTTTTTTAAGTCCCTCCGCACCCATAAGCCGAATATACATCCAAGAAATAACCAATATAGAAGCACTACCATAAGGCGCACTGGAAACTGCAAAAGCTGGCTTATGGCCACTTACATGCCCCGGAAGAAATGGTACCAAATGTTTTGCAACCCCAATAGGCCCCATTCCTGGCCCACCGCCGCCATGAGGTATAGCAAACGTTTTATGTAAATTTATATGGCAAACATCAGCGCCTATATCAAAAGGCCGAGCCAAGCCAACTAAAGCATTAAGATTTGCGCCGTCAAAATACACCTGACCGCCATAATTGTGAATAACCTCGCAGATCTTTACAACATCTTCTTCGTATACTCCATGAGTTGAAGGGTAAGTTATCATTAACGCAGCTAGATTATTGCTATGTGATTTAGCTTTAATCTGTAAGTCCTCAAGATCTATATCGCCTTGTGCATTGCATTTAACAACCACAACTTCCATACCCGCCATATGTGCAGAAGCTGGATTTGTGCCATGAGCCGAAGCTGGAATCAAACAAATATTACGGTTAGTTTGGCCTATGCTAAGAAAATAACGCCGAATAGCTAATAATCCTGCATACTCCCCCTGAGCGCCAGAATTTGGTTGAAAGGATATTTTCTTGAACCCAGTTATAGAGCACAAATAAGCCTCTAGCTCTGTAATTAATTGCAAATATCCATGACTATCCGCAGCTGGCGCGAAAGGATGTATTTGACTTAATTTGGGGTTACTCAGAGGATGCAGCTCAGCAGCTGCATTTAATTTCATAGTACAAGAACCCAAAGGTATCATAGCTCTATCAAGCGCAAGGTCTTTATCGCTAAGACTACGCAAAAAGCGCATCATCTGCGTTTCAGAAAAAATCATGTTAAAAGCCTTATGCGGCAATAATACCGTACGGCGCAAATCTTCTTCATACAAGACTGTAGGCATCTTATTATTATCAACCACAACTTGGATGCCGAATAAATCACATAGCTCTTCCACATCACTCAAGCTAGATAATTCATCAAAATTTATAGATAATAAGTTATCATCAACAGCTCTCAACAAAATACCTTTTTCATATGCCTGCCGCTGTAAAACCCGCGCTTGATTTTTAACAATTACGGTTACACAATCAAAAAATTTCTTGCCCAAAAGTTCTAGTCCAGCTGCCTTGCAAGATGCAGCAAAAATACTAGCCAATCTATGAACCTGTTCAGCAATCGCTTGCAAGCCTTTTCCGCCATGCCATATAGCAAATGCAGCGGCCATATTAGCCAACAATACTTGTGACGTACAAATATTAGAAGTAGCTTTATCGCGCCTAATATGCTGCTCACGTGTCTGCAAAGCCAACCTATAAGCGGGTCGCCCTTCTCGATCACTTGAAAGCCCAACAATACGCCCAGGCAATAAACGAGTTAGCGCTTCCGTGGTAGAAATATAGGCGGCATGCGGCCCACCAAATCCCATAGGCACACCAAAACGCTGCATAGACCCTACGGCAATATCCGCCCCCATATCTTTTACTGGTTTAAGCAAACAAAGAGCCAGAGGATCAGCGACCAAAATCACCAATATTCCACGTGATTTTGCTTGATCTATTAACGCACTATAATCATGCATCACTCCGTGAGTATCAAGAAGAGGTAAAACAAGAGCAGCAAAATCGGTAGTTAAAGTGGCATCAGCATCTAACACTACTAATTCATACTCTTTGGTAGAAACCCTGGTCTTTAATACATCTAAATTCTGTGGATGCAAGTCTGCGGCTAAAGCAACCTTATTACGATTACCTTTAAAAAACCTAACAGACATATCACAAGCCTCAGCAATTGCCGTGCCTTCGTCTAAAAGCGAGGCATTGGCCACTGGTAATCCTGTAAGATCACTAACCAATGTTTGAAAATTAAATAATAACTCTAAGCGCCCCTGGCTAATTTCAGCTTGATAAGGCGTATAAGCAGTGTACCAAGCTGGATTCTCAAATAAATTACGTAAAATAACACTAGGCGTAAAAGTACCATGATATCCTTGACCTATAAAGCTCTTATGTAGTTTATTTTTTTCTATAATTGTGCCAATAACATTCAAAGCTTCATTTTCAGAAAGAGGCGATGGCAGCTCTAATTCTTCCTTGGCTAATATATTCTCTGGCATGGCTTTTACACATAAATCATCCAAAGAGTTAGCACCAACAATGGTAAGCATATCTTCTATAGCTTCTGGAGTCAGACCGATATGCCGTTGATAAAATAATGATTGCTGCTTCATATCTAAATCCTGTACTAAATCAATTAAAAAGGCTGGTTATTACAATAATTGTTTATATGCCTCACTAGTTAGTAAGTCTTTTTGCTCATCCAAATTACCTATTTGCATCTGCCAAAGCCAACCTTGATGCTCTGGAGCTTCATTCACTAGAGCTGGGTTTGCGTCTAGCTCTTCGTTCACGGCAACGATTTTACCGCTTAATGGCGCATAAACGTCTGAAGCAGCCTTAACAGATTCCACCACCACTACAGCATCACCGCGCTCTACTTGCTTTCCTAAATCCGGCAGGTCTATAAATACTAAGTCTCCTAATTGCTCTTGTGCATATGAAGTTATACCTATAGTAGCTATATCGCCTTCTATACTTACCCATTCGTGATCTTTTGTATAATAAATTTTTGACATAAAACGTCCCTCTATTTATGGTAATTATGTGGTACAAACGGCAATTTTTGTACCTTGATTTCTATATTTTTCCCTCTTTGCTGCGCATATATAGTTTCTGATGAAGTTACATGATGAGCTACACTTAAATAACCCATAGCAATTGCAGCGTCAACAGTAGGAGCAAAACAACCTGAGGTAACTTCTCCAATTATTTCCCCCCCTGCATCAATTATTTTGGCGCCAGCGCGCACTGGCTGCCGCCCAACCACGCTAAATCCACATCTCTGCTTTTTTGGCTTGGCTTGCAAAACAATGCGCAAAGCGGCAGCACCTTTAAAGCTCCCGTGCTCACGCAGCGCCTTTGGCACAGCCCACAGCAATCCAGCTTCTACGGGGTTAATTTGTTCTGTAATATCCTGACCATGTAAACATAGTCCGGCCTCTAAACGTAAGCTATCCCGAGCGGCCAGCCCAATCCAAGCTGTTTCCGAATGATTAATAAGTTTAATTGCAAAGACTTTAGCTTCGCTATGGGGAATTGCGATTTCAAAACCATCTTCCCCAGTGTAGCCAGAGCGAGTAATTAACCAATCCTTTTGCGGCTCATAAGCAGACATAAAAGCAAGATGTGTAGCTTTTTCGAAACCAAGATCTGACATAACTTCAGCAGCTTTTGGCCCCTGTACTGCCAAAATTACCCGCTCTAGGGCTGTTACCGAAACAGATTTTACTTCCGTAATTTCTGCCAAGATAGTTTGTAAGTCAAGTTGCCAATTCGCAGCATTCACTGTCAAAATATAACGATTTTCTGCTAATTTAGTTAATATCAGATCATCTATAATTCCACCGCTATCATTCAACAAAAAACTATACTGGCATCTACCTATAATCATGCTGGCTGGTGCTATAGGCAAACAGCGATTTATAGCTTCATTTGCCTCTGGACCTTCTAATAACAGCATTTTCATATGTGAAATATCAAATACCCCAGCCTTGCTACGCGTGTGTAAATGCTCTTTCACCATACCTAATGGATAAAAAATAGGCATATTTGTATTAGCAAAAACTACAAACTTAGCTCCTGCCTCCTCATGCAAATTTTTCAGAAATAGATCGGCAACATTGTGCCGCGTGTCTTCTTCATTCATACTCGATTGTTCCCCTTTATTATTTTTGGTCATAATACTCTTAAATAATTTAAAGTTAAAGAGATCAGCCAAAGATTTTTAACATTAATCGCACGCAGCTATTTACCTTGCGACAACACAACAAAAACGCGCCTAACAAAGGGATAAAAAAGTTATCCACCAATAAATTAATCCCTAACAAAACAAAGCACCGCAAAATATTATTACCCGCAAAATCAATTAACCGATAGCAAGCAACACCACAGATAGATGCCAAAAGAATCAAATGCATGCTTTTAGTTACTTCTCCCTTTTATAATCTCGGATTTGACTTATTTATATATCTATTAACTCATAACAATAAGATCCTCTTAACAACAAGGTTATGCATGAAGGCCGGAAATATCGAATATAATAAAGCACTAGATTTGCCGGACGCACTGTCTGTTATTATAGCTAAATCTATATTAATTTTGCCTCAAACTTATGTGCCGTTAATAATTCATACAACAAAGCATCTAAAATTAATAGAAGACGCTTTAAAAACAAATAGTTTGTTAGGCACGTTACAAATAAATCCAACAAGCAATGGTGAAGCTGTTTATGAGATGGGCACTATAGCTAGAATAACTAGCTTTTCGGAAATCGGTGATGGCAAACTTTCTATAGCTCTAGAAGGTATATGTCGTTTTTATTGTTTAAAAAAGCTTACTACACATAATCCCTACGAATCTTTTATTATCAAACCAATTCTCGAAGATTTCACAAAAGAAACTTTCTTTGAAAATAATATAAAGATAAAAGAAATGGCTCAAAGTTACCTAAATAGCCTTAATTTAGAGGAACACGAATTAGCAAAAGAAATGGATAAATTTGTAAATGTACCGAGCGAAACTTTAGTAAACAGCCTATGTGTAAGCGCGGCCTTTGACCCAGCAGAGCAACAAATGCTTTTAGAAGCAGAAGATTTAGCTGAACGTATAGACATATTTCTAGCGCTAAATCAAAGGCGGATATTACGCCAAAAAGGCCTGCTGCCAAAAGACTTGCAATAAGTGTTATAAAATAAAACTTCCTTTTTATAATATTTATTATATAATAGGCCTGGTTAAGCTAGCTATAGGAGCCATAAGCGAATGAAATTTAATGTAGCAATAGTAGGAGCTACCGGCAGTGTTGGTCGGGAAATGCTAAACATATTAAACGAGTGCGAATTTCCTACCAACCAAATTACGGCACTGGCCTCAAGAAAATCGCAAGGAACCCAAGTTTCTTTTGGCGAGCAAAATCTACAGGTCCAAGCCTTAGAAAATTTTGACTTTAAAAATACAGATATATGCCTTATGTCAGCAGGTGGCGAAATTAGCAAAATTTGGGCCCCTAAGATAGCTAGTCAATCTTGTGTAGTTATTGATAATTCCGCAGCTTGGCGTTACAACAGCGACATACCTCTAGTAATCCCTGAAGTAAATCCAGATGCGATAAAAAATTTTAGTAAGCGTAACATTATAGCGAATCCTAATTGTTCTACCGTACAATTATTAGTAGCATTAAAGCCTTTGCATGCTTTTGCCACTATCAAGCGTATTGTAGTAGCAACCTACCAATCTGTTTCCGGCGCTGGGAAAATTGGGATGGATGAACTATTTGCGCAGTCACGTGCGGTGTTTGTTGCCGACCCAATTGAATCACACAAATTCACAAAAAGAATTGCTTTTAATTTAATACCTCATATTGATCAATTTATGGAAGATGGATCGACCAAAGAAGAGTGGAAGATGGTAGCAGAAACTAAGAAAATCTTAGACCCCAAAATTAAACTAACTGCAACTGCCGTAAGGGTTCCTGTTTTTGTTGGCCATAGCGAAGCGGTAAATATTGAATTTGAAAAGCCGATTTCAGCTATTCAAGCCAGAGAAATTTTACGTGAAGCACCAGGCTGCCAAGTTATAGATAAACACGAAGACGGCGGATATATCACCCCATATGAAGCAGCAGGCGAAGATGCTACGTTTATCAGCCGCATACGTGAAGATATAACCGTAGAAAACGGACTTTCATTATGGATAACCGCTGACAATTTACGCAAGGGCGCCGCATTAAATACTGTTCAAATTGCACAGTTACTTATAGAGAAAAATTTAATACAACCAAAAATTACCGGATAATAAAAATGCGCCATAATTTATTCAAAGTCCTTTTAAGCTTTATGCTTTTGCTGCTAACAAGTTTTGCAGCATTATCTGAAACGGACCGTGTAATAAAAGTAGGAATTATGGAGGGGCTCGACAACAACATTTGGCAAACAGTAAAATCTATAGCAGCAACACAACACCTACCTATAGAGTTGATGCATTTTTCTGATTATAGCTTACTAAATGAAGCCTTGGAAAATGGCGATATAGATGCGAATGCTTTTCAACATAAGCCTTATTTAGATAGCCAAATAAAACAGCGCGGCTATAATTTAGTTTCAGCTGGACACACTATGCTTATGCCTATAGCAATTTACTCGCATAAAATAAACTCCATAGAAACTTTGCACAACGATAGCGAAATTGGTATACCAAACGACCCCACCAACGAAGATCGCGCATTACGCTTGCTAGCGAAACTGGGACTGATAGAATTAGGAATTAATAAGGACAATCTAGCTACCAAAGGAGATATTACAAAAAATCCTAAAAATATAAAATTCATAGAACTAAACGCTGGCATGCTAGGCAGAGCGTTAGGTGACTTTTCTGCAGCTGTCATAAATACTGATTGGGCAATAAGTTCAAAGTTAAATCTAAGCAAAGATCGCATTGCTGCAGAAGACACTAAAGATAACCCCTATGACAATATTATTGCTGTAAGAGCTAAAGACAAGGATGCGGCATGGGTTAAGACTCTTATATCTTCCTTCCAAAATCCACAAGTACGAGCCAAAATTAAAGAAGTCTATGGGTCTTACGTTACAACTTCTTGGTAATTTATGCTCACAAATATAAAAAATGCTACTACCCTAGCTGCGCAAACAACTTTACCACTTTATCGTTTTGAAAATCTCTGCTGCACTATTAATAATCAGCAGATATTAAAAAATCTATCATTTGAAATTTACTCTGGGGAGGTACTCGGCATCATTGGCCGCAGCGGTGCAGGCAAATCAACATTGCTTAACTGCTTAAGCGGGCTGGCCCCTATTACAAGCGGAAAACTATTTTTTGAAAATCAAGATACTACAAGATTTGACCAAGCAAAATGGCAGAGATTACGTACACATATGGGTATGATTTTCCAAAATTTTTGCCTTTTAAGTTCTAAAAATATTATAGATAATATTACCCTACCCTTAAAATTTATGGGCGTAAGAAAAAAAGAACGAAAAGAAAAAGCACAAGAATTATTAAACATAGTCGGACTAGAACCTTACGCAAAAGCTTACCCGAATCAACTTTCCGGGGGTCAGAAACAACGCGTGGCTATAGCCCGCGCTCTGATTACTTCACCAAAAGTTTTGTTATCAGATGAAGCAACATCCGCATTAGATCCAGAAACCACCTGCTCTATCCTTGAGCTACTGGGCGAGATTAATAAAAAATTGAAAATTACTACAATACTCATAACCCATGAAATGGAAGTGGTACAGAGCGTAGCACAACGAGTTATAGTATTTGACAAAGGCACGGTTGTAGAACAAGGGTACACAAAAGATATTTTTTCTTCACCGCAAGATCAAGCAACAATCGCCATGCTTAAATTAGTTACTCCACAGCTGCCAATGCATTATAAAACACAATTAAAAGACCAAGGAGCCTATGCAATAATAGAATTAAATTTAGCTGGAACAGCTGCAATTTCACCTTTCTTAAGCGTTATAGAAAAACTAACTTCTAAAGCCCCTTTTATATTACACGGAAACGTCGACACAGTGGGCAAAGAAGCTATAGCTAGATTATTTCTAGCTATCTCTGCGAAAGATCCAACAAAATTGTATCAAGTTACAGATTATTTAAAGAAAATAGCCAGCTATTATGAAATTTTAGGATATATCGAGCAACCATAGGAACGTGATATAGTGCCAACATTATACAAAACGCTTTTAGACTCCACAATACAAACCATAGCAATGACTGCTCTGTCTTCTATATTTAGTTTTTTTCTAGGACTAATCTTAGGTATTTTACTTTTTATAAGCGCTCCCAAAAGCCTTAAACCCAACGTTTTTTTATATCAAATTTTAAGCGCAATTATAGATGCATGGCGTGCTATACCTTTTATAATATTAGCATTTTATCTTTTACCTATTACTAGAATCATTGTAGGACGCGGCACAGGACTAGCAGCTGTAATATTTATTTTATCCATCACGGCTACACCTTTTTATGCACGTATGGCACAATTAGCTTTCCATAATGTAGAAAAAAGTCTTATACATGCTACAAATGCTATGGGCGCAAAACCATGGCAAATCTTATTTTATGTAATTCTTCCAGAATCATACGGCAATCTAACCAGTAGCTTTACTATCCTAGTTATTTCCATATTAAGTGCCACTTCATTAGCAGGATATCTTGGCGGCGGTGGCCTAGGAGACATGGCAATACGCTTTGGTTATCAAAGATATGAACCTAAAATAATGACCGCAGTAATTATAATTATGGTATTACTCAATATATTGGTACAACTTGTTGGGAATAAGCTAACTAACATGTTAAACTATAATAAAAAATAATATTATAGATATAGACAATAGTTATAGATTTATGCTATGTCTCGTACCTTCTATGCAACAATAGCTAGTGACACTAGTTATTATGTTTTATGTAATAGATTAACTGCCCAATAGGAGGATAAGTGCAAGTATTAGTTCGCGACAATAATGTTGACCAAGCTCTTAGAGCTTTAAAGAAAAAAATGCAACGCGAAGGTCTATTTCGTGACATGAAGCTGCGTGACCATTTTGAAAAACCGTCGGAAAAAAAAGCCCGTGAAAAAGCTGAAGCAATTCGCCGTACACGCAAATTAGAACGTAAGCGCGCCGTTCGAGAAGGCACAGCTTAATTTAATTTTATCCTATTATTTTAAGATATGATATATCCATGACAATCCACTTGGAGCGTTTTGGTAAATTTGTGTGCTGCCTGCTTTTTATCTTTTTGACTTCATGTGCAAGCTTTAATAAACAGGCCATTTTAAATTCAGAAGATATAGCAGCCCTAAGCAAAATAATTTACCAAAACCCTAACAATGCAAACGCCTATAATATGCGAGCTATTGTCTATGCTAAGACAAAGCAATTGCCTTTGGCCATATCAGATTTCAAAAAAGCTATAAATCTAGACCAAAATTACTATCAGGCTTATGCAAACCTAGGCTTAGCCTATTTGCAGAATAACCAATTTCAAGCCTCTTATGAAGCTTATAATAAATCGCTGCGGCTAAAACCTAACTATGATCAAGCTCTTATTGGGCTGGGCAATATATTTAGAATCACACAAAGAACAAATTTAGCTTCGCAAGCATATCAAAAAGCAATAAAGGCTAATTCTACTAATCCAGCAGCCTGGTATTATCTAGGTCTAATTAAACAAACCCAAAAAGACTATGAGCAATCTATAGAGCTATTTGGTAACGCAATTTCCTATGACCCAGACAATTTTCAAATCTATAATGCTCGTGGCGTTTCCTACTTAGCTCTAATGCGATTAACTAATGCATTAGAAGATTTTCAATCAGCCACCCGTCTTAACCCAAATAGTGCCCAAAGCTTAACTAATATAGGGCTCACCTATGAATTACAGCATAAAAATAACCTTGCTTGGAATTATTATTCACAGGCATTAAAAATTTCTTCTAATTTGGTTATAGCCAATGATGGGCTAAGGCGTACCCAGCAAAATTCATGAAATATTATACAGTTAATATACTTCCTGCTCTCTATAATGCTGCTATAGTAATGTTTTTGCCTAAATAGCCTTTAATTGTTTTACTAACGCAAAATAGTATTATTAATATAGATTTTAACTTTAATATAAATTATTATATGCTTTTGCATAATTTACAATAAATGAGTTTGTCTATGGCTTCCAATGTTTATCCTGCCGGCCTGGCATTAGACTTAAAAGAGCGTGAGCTTAGCGGTAAGCCTATAAGAATCGGATTAGTTGGCTGCGGGGAAATGGGCACAGATTTTTTGTGCCGTGTCGCCTTGATGAGCGGTATAGAGGTAAGCCACATTGTGTCACGCAGGATAGAACCTATCCTAGATGCACTCAAATTGATCCCACAATACAGCCATCAGATTATAACAACAGAAAGCAAAATAAAATCGCTAACAGCGATAGAGCAAAATAAAATCATTGTCAGCAGCGATCTAAACTCATTATTAGAAAATGACTTAATCGATGTAATTGTAGACGCGACTGGACATCCAGAAGCTGGTGCGCAAATTGGCTATCAAACGCTTCAACATAATAAACATTTAGTAATGATGAATGTTGAAGCTGATGTAACTATCGGCCCGTATCTTAATTTAGAAGCAAAAAAACATGGCTTACTTTATTCTCTAGGCGCTGGAGATGAACCTTCAGCATGCATGGAGCTAATAAATTTTATCTCCGCAATGGGGCATAATATAATAGCTGCTGGCAAAGGTAAAAATAATCCCCTGCATTTTGAAGCTACCCCAGATGAATATAATGAAGAAGCAGCACGCCGAAATATGAATGTCCGAATGCTAGTAGAATTCATAGATGGCTCTAAAACTATGGTAGAAATGGCCGCGATAGCAAACGCGACTGGCTTGATTTTAGATAAACCTGCTATGCATGGTGCAGATATCAGCTTAGAAAATTTAGCAAAAATTTTAATACCCATAGAAGACGGTGGCATATTGCACAACAAAGGTGTTGTCGATTACACTATAGGTAAGGGTGTAGCACCAGGCGTATTTGCTATAGCCGAAATTCGCCAACCACGCTTACGAGCCAGAATGAAAGATTTATCGTTAGGTAACGGGCCATATTATAGCTTTTATCGACCATATCACCTTACAGCAATGGAGGTTCCGCTCACCTGCGCGCGGATGGTTCTGTACGGCAAAGCCGATATGGCGCCAATGAATAAACCCGTTGCAGAAGTTTGCGCAGTAGCAAAAAAAAACTTACTGCCAGGCGATAAATTAGATTTTATAGGCTTATACACTTATAGAGCTTTTACCATGAATCGAATAGATGCCCAGAAATCAGCAGCATGGCCTTGTGGATTATTAGAAGGCGCCATGATAACTAAAGCAGTCAACAAAGGCGAATTGCTAACTAAAGCTAATACTTCAATAAATGAAAAGCTATTCATAGCCGAATTGCGTACAAAACAAGATAAAATTATTTACTGACAAAAGGTAGAATACATTGCAAATTGCTATATTACCCTTAGGCGCCTTTGAACAACACGCAAATCATTTACCTTTAGAAACCGATTCTATAATTGTTGAAGGTCTAATTAATACATTAAAACAACTAATTGATACCAATAATAAGATATTATTCTTACCCGTAGAAACTATAGGCTATTCGCCAGAACATCTTTTTGACGAAAGAAGCAAATCCTTAACTTATGTCGAGGCTATAGAAAAATTCTTTAACGCTGCTGCATATTGTGTTAAAAATCATAATATAAAAAAAATTATTATATTAAATGCACATGGTGGAAATTCAGCAATAATGAATATTGTAGCTACCGAATTACGCTATAAATTAAAAATACTCTGCGTATGTACTAGTTGGTCTAGATTTAAGCTGCCTGCAGGACTTATCACAGAAAACGAGCGCGCATTGGATATACATGGTGGCTTTATAGAAACTAGCTTAATGCTGCATTTTGCGCCAAACCTAGTAAATATGGAAAAGGCAGAAAATTTTAACAATAAGCAACAAGATTTTATAAAAAAATTCAAATATTTAAGGGCCTATGGCACCCATTATTTTGGCTGGTTAACACCAGACCTTAACTCCAAAGGGGCATGCGGTAATGCAACAAAAGCAAAAGCAAAAGCAGGAGCAATAATAGCCAACCATATCTGTACGGAGCTTATTGAATTAATAAATGATGTTAATAATTTTGACCTAAACGATCTAAAACAATAAAAAATTTAGCTTTTAAATAATTTTAAATTAGCTAAATTACTTACCACAATATAAAACATCGGTATAAAAAATATAGCAATAGCTGTGGCAAATATCATACCGCCAATGATTCCGGTGCTAATAGAATGTCTGCTTTCTGCGCCAGCTCCACTTGATATAGCCAAAGGTACAGTGCCTAAAATAAAAACAACAGACGTCATAATAATAGGTCTAAATCGTAAGCGAGCTGCAATTATAGCAGCCTGGATAATAGATGTACCGCTTTGATACTCTAAGATAGCAAACTCCACAATCAATATAGCATTCTTAGCCGCTAAGCCTATCAAAGTAATTAGGCCAATTTGAAAATATATATCATTAGATAAACCGCGCAACCAAATAAATAACAGCGCCCCAGTCAAGGCAAAAGGCAAAGCCGTAACCACTACCACGGGCAACGACCAACGCTCGTACTGTGCAGCCAAAATCAAAAATACCATTAAGATTCCTGCAGCAACAGCAATAAAACTGGCGTTACCAGATTGCATTTCTTGGTAGGATGCCCCCGTCCAAGCTATCTGATAATTTTTGTTCAATTTACTACGGGCTAAATCTTCTAATTCCTTCATCACTTCACCAGTAGAATAACTACCTTTTGGTTGTACCATAACACGCATAGCATAAAACCCATTAAATCGTTCTAGCTGATCAGACGCCACAACACGTTGTGTAGAAACCAAGGCGTCTAAAGGAACCATATCTCCTTTATTAGTTTTAACAAACACCTTGCCTAAATCATTTGGTGTACGCCTAAACGCTGCATCTGACTGTAATTGAACCTTATAATTTCTACCAAATAAGGTGAAATCATTAATGTAAACATTACCAAAAGTAGCAGACATTGTTTCATAAATAGTATTTATCGGAACACCCATAGCTATAGCTTTGTCACGATTTACGATTATACGATACTGCGGAACATTAGGATTAAAAGTGGTACGCACACTCGCTACAGCTGGAAGTCTCATAGCTGCGGCTATAAAATTTTGCGACTCTTTATATAAAGCTTCAATAGATCCACTGCCCCGTGATTGTAAATAAAGTTCGACTCCTCCTGTAGTAGACAACCCTTGAACTGGAGGAGGATTTAACGTCATAATAAAGCCGTCTTCTATAGTGGCGGTCTGTTGCATAAAGCGACCCGGTAAAATTCTAGCATCTTGTTCTTTATGGCCAGCACGCTGTGCCCAATCTTTAAGCGTAATAAAAAATGCACCCGCGCTAGATTTCAGTCCACCAGAAAATAAATCTAACCCGCTAATAGCAACTACATTTTCTACTGCTGGATTTTTACTATAAATAGTCTGCGCTTTATCCATAACCTTTAATGTTCTGTCTAAAGAAGACCCGGGAGGTAACATAGTAAAAGCCATTAGGCTACCTTGATCTTCCATCGGAACCAAGGCGCTTGGCACTATCTTATATAGAATAAATCCAGCAAGACATACAGCAAAAAATAAACCTATACCAAGTCTTATATGACTTATTAAATAAGCCACTCCCTCGCTATACAAATTCGCTAATCTATCAAAATAAAAGTTAAATTTCTTAAAAAACTCATACGGCTCCGAATGTGTTGGTGTTAAAAATAAAGAACATAGAACAGGAGTTAACGTCAAAGCTACTATACCGGAGGTTATCACTGAAATCGCAATGGTTATAGCGAATTGCTTATACATAATCCCAGCCATTCCACCAATAAATGAAACGGGTATAAATACAGCACATAAAACCAATACAATAGCTATAACTGGCGTCATTACTTCTGACATAGACTTAATCGCAGCCTGTTTAGGCGAAAGCCCCTCAGTCCGCATTAAGCGCTCTACATTTTCTAAAACTATAATAGCATCATCAACTACAATACCGATAGCCAGTACTAGACCAAATAAGGTTAAAAGATTCAAAGAAAATCCAAGCACATACATGCCGCTAAAGGTTCCAATAATAGAAATAGGCACGGCTATTACTGGTATTAGAGTAGCACGCCAATTTTGCAAAAATACGTAAACCACCAAAATTACCAACAACAACGCCTCTATAAACGTATGGACCACTTCCTTAATCGAAACCTTAATGAAATTGGTTGTATCATAAGGTATAGAGTATACTATACCTGGAGGGAAATTTCTCTGTAATTCTATCATACGGGCTTTCACTAGTTCCATAGTTTCAAGTGAATTAGCACCGGATTGTAAATTTACCATAATAGGCACCATAGGCAACCCATTCAATTTAGTATCCACCATATATTGTTCGGATCCTAACTCAATTCTTGCGACATCTTTTAACCGCAACACTGCCCCATTAGCTTTAGATCGCAATATTATCTGCTCAAACTCCTTAACCGAGGTAAGCCGGCCCTTCGCTATAGCAGAATAGGTATATGCTCCCATATTTTTATCCGGAGCGTCACCAAAATGCCCAACAGAATATTGAGCATTTTGTTCACGTACTTTTGCGATTACATCAGAAGGCGTAAGTCTGTACAAAGCAAGCTTGTCTGGTTGTAGCCAAATACGCATAGCATATTCTATCCCCCCCATAACCTGTGCATCGCCTACACCTTTAAGCCTTTTTAAATCATCCACAACATTTAATAAAGCATAATTTCCAACATAAGCCCGATCGTATCTTTCATCTGTACTACGCAAAGCAATAATACCCAACGTATCACTAGAGCGTTTACTTACGGTGATCCCCATACGCTGCACCTCTTGCGGCAAGCTTGTTGACACACGTTGTAATCTATTATTAACCTCCATAGCCGCCTTATCTATATCTGTACCTGCAGCAAAGTGGATTGAGAGATTCATGCCTCCTTGCGCATTAGAAGAAGAGCTCATATACAACATATTTTCTACACCATTAAGTTGCTGCTCCAACGGCACAGCAACAGTTTGAGCAACAGTTTGAGCGCTAGCCCCAGGGTAAGACGCAGAGATACTAACAGTAGGTGGCGATAATTTAGGATATTGTGCTATAGGTAAAAAATTTAAACAAATAAGTCCCACGGTAACAATAATGATAGAAATTACCGACGCCAATACAGGCCTATTTACAAAAAAACTATATGACATTATGGACTCTTTAATATATTAATCATGTACGAATCAGCAAAATATCTACTTAACAGATATAGCCTTGCCGTCTAAATTTGTAACCAAAACCGGAACACCAGGTAGTTTACCAGCTAAAGCTGTCATAGCGGCCTGCACCATAAAATGGCCTTTTACCAATATTTGATCCCCATCCTGAAGCTGACCTTTATTGCCAAATTTATTATCTAAGTTCAACAACCAACGTCTATCGCTAAGTTGTTTTGCTATCTTAACATCAAGCCGCTTGGCTAAAAGAATAGCAGGAACTTTTTTATTGATAGAAAATTTTCGTAAAACATAAACATAAGCACCTATGCTATCCTGCATCAAACTTTCCTCTGGGATAGCGATGCCATATTCGGTAAGTCCTGTAATCCTTAACCTAACAAAATCTCCGGGTACTAAATTATTTAACTTATTAGAAACAAAAGAGCGAGCTCTTACAGTGCTAGTATTTTGATCAATTATAGGTGAGGTAAAATCTACGTAGCCTTTTTCTGGATAAGCTTCTCCATTTGGCTTATACAAAACAGTCTCTAATCTAATAGATCTATTAGATTTAGCGGCAAAACTTTGTAATATAGCGTTAATTTCAGCTCCATCCTCATTGCTGAAAGAAAAATTTATATATACTGGATCCAATTGTGTAATATTAGTTAAAATATTGGTGCCTGCTGCAACTAAACTACCATCAGAAATTAAGCGATTTCCAATTATTCCACTTATAGGAGCTTTAACCTTTGTATACGATAAATTTAACTTTGCTATTGTTAAAGCAGCCTCAGCCTGTGTTAAAGCAGCTTGCGCTTCAGATCTTTTAGCGAAAGCTTGCTGCGCAACACTAAGCGATAAAACATGATTATCCAATAATTTTTGAGCTCTATCTGAGCCTAAATTAGCTTCTTTATAAATAGCCTGAGCCTGACTTACTTTCGCCTGTGCTTCTGAAACAGCGGCTTCATACTGTTTTGGATCTATTTCAAACAAGCTATCCCCGGCTTTTACGAAGGACCCTTCCCGAAAATTATGCTTCAACAACACGCCATTGACTTGCGAGCGCACTTCCGTAGCCTTTACTGGTTCAACAACGCCTACATAATCATAAATAACTGGAATATTAGTTTTATGAACAGTTACAACGCTTACATTTACTGATCTATGTGGGTAATCCCCATTATGGCTACAAGAGGATAATAAGAGCACACCTAAAATGGCTATGAGCGCCTTAATTTGCTTCAATTTCATGATAACTTATGCCCCACACCAACAATAACACTTACTTACGCTTTAACTCAGCTATAAATTTTATACATTAAATTTTTGCAAAAAATCAAGCAAACCTTGATTAATAAACCCTGCTTCGCTTTTTGAACTTAGTGCTGAAAAATTAGAATCCCGGCCAATCTCTATACGCATTAATAACTCCTTAGCCAATTCTTTTCCTAACTCTACACCCCATTGATCAAATGAATTAATGTCTAATAACACTCCTTCTACGAACACACGATGTTCCCACATAGCCAGTAATTGCCCCAAATTATACGGTGTTAATTGTTCAAATGCAATAGATATTGAAGGACGATTACCGCTAAAATATTTAACAAAACCATTTTCTGAATTATCCGTGCTCCGCCCATTTAATAATGCTTCACTTTGCGCTAAACAGTTAGCAAGTAATATATTGTGATGCCGCTTGCTCAAATCGTCTTTTTCATGTCCCTTTGCAAAAACAATGAACTCAACAGGCACAATATCCGGGCCCTGATGTAAAAGCTGAAAAAACGCATGTTGTCCATTTGTACCAGTTGCTCCCCATATTATGCTTCCGCTAGGCGTTTCAAGAAGCTGACCGAACAAATTAACCCCCTTACCATTTGATTCCATGCATAATTGTTGTAAATAAGCGGGTAAAAACTCTAACCTTTGCTCATAAGCCACTATGGCTGTATTTGAAAAGCCTAAAACTACTCTTTTATAATAATCTATAGTCCCCAATATTAACGGCAGATTTTCACGAAAAGGAGCCTTCAAAAAATGACAGTCCATATCGTGAGCCCCATTTAATAATTGATAAAAATTTTTGCTTCCAATAGCTAACATAAGGGGCAAACCAACAGCGCTCCATAAAGAATAACGGCCACCAACCCAATCCCAAAAGGGAAAACAATTTTTCGGATCTATACCAAAAGCCTGCGCCCGCTCTAAATTAGCAGTAACCGCTATAAAATGTTGCTTTACCGAACTGCTAGGCAATATTTTTTGCAACCATTGTTTTGCCCAATTAGCATTAGCTAACGTCTCTGTAGTAGTAAAGGTTTTTGAGGTAATAACAAAAAGTGTTGTTTCCGGATTCAACTCAGCTAAACAATCTGCAATGTCAGCCGCATCAATATTCGAAACAAAATGACACTTAACTCCTTTTCTATACGGACGTAAAGCGCGATAAGCCATTCTTGGCCCCAAATCGGACCCACCAATACCTATATTAACTACATCGATAATTGGTTTACCAGTATAACCAAGGTAATTTTTTTCTAAAATATCTGTAGAAAAATCTTCCATTCTGCTTAAAGTACTATGCACTTCAGCACTTATATTTTCACCATTTAGAGAAAAACTATAAGTATGAGGTAACCGCAGAGCAATATGCAAAACCTCTCTGTTTTCAGTGAAATTTATTTTTTCACCTGAGAACATCAAATCACGCCTTTCCTCCACCTTGGCTGCTTGCGCTAAGTCTAGCAATAACTCTAAGCTTTTTTTGTCTATAGGCATTTTAGAAAAATCTACTAAAACACCTTCTCTACAACAAGAAAACTTTTGAAACCTCTTAGCATCATTTGCAAATAACTCCTTTAGATTTAGCAGATCATGTTTCTTGCTATATATTTTAAGTTTTTGTAAAGTTTTATCGAAGCTATGTTTATCGCGCAACTTTATATTTTTATTCTTATTTGCATCTAAATAAAGCATTAAAATTATCCACTACACCATTATAACTCTATATATAAATAAGATTTATTATATTTTTTTCCAACTTTGTCTTGCATTTAGGAGAATAACCTATTAAAAACTAATTATGCAAAAATTAATTTGCTGCTATATGCACCCGTAGCTCAGCTGGATAGAGCACCAGACTACGAATCTGGGGGTCAGGAGTTCGAATCTCTTCGGGTGCACCATTCTGTTTTGCTTAAATATATTTATAAGTCTTAGCGAAAATAGAAAAAGCGCTACGAAAATAGCGCTTTATTTTAAAAATAATTTTTATTAACTAGCTTAGCTTAGCACGAGATAATTTATTAGAGTAATAATCAAACGCCAAGCCTAGAATTACCAGAGTAACACAAGGTGTGATCCAAGCAAGACCTTGTGCAAAGAAAGGCAAATGCGTATAAACTGAAGGCACTAAATACTCAAGACCTTGGCTTTTGAAGGCGTCAAAAAAACCACAGACGAGTCCAACTGCACAAGCTGGTCCAAGAACCATAGGCATAGACCGTACATAATTACGAAAAAATGACATGATTATTAAAATAATAAAAACAGGGTATATTATTAGCAATATAGGCACCGACATAGCTATCAACCTGGTAAGCCCCAAAGTAGATAACGAGAAAGCAACAGTATTAATGACAAATACCATTACTCGATATTTAAGCCCGACAATACGATTAAAGAAAATGCTTCCAGAGCTACTGATACCTATAGCAGCAATAATGCATGCAATAGTAATCAAAACTGACATCAAAATCTTACCTGCAACACCGCAATGATACACAACATATGGATTAATTATTTGTGTTCCATTGGTAATATCTCCATGCACTAATCCAGTACTTTTTGCGCCAACTAAAAATAAACAGAAATATATAAATATTAGGCCTGCACCAGCTATCAAAGCAGCGTACGCTACATAGCGAATAACCAGCCCATGATTGGTTACACCACGAGATCTAATCGCATTCACCATTATAATACCAAATATCATGGAGGCAAAAGCGTCCATGGTCAAATATCCTTGACTTATCCCCTCAGAAAAAGGTGCAACTGCGTATGGTCCTTGCGCTACGTTAGTAGAGACATCTGCAGAAAAAGTAAATACACTAAGACATAAGATCAGCAAGGCTACAACCTTTATAGGCGTCAACACCTGACCAACCAAAGCAAATATCTTATTAGGATATAGAGCAAAAGCAATTATAATGCCAAAATATGCCAAGAAGAATACCCAAGCGTATGATCCTAGGTGAAAAAATGGTTTAAACGCAAGTTCATACGCTATAGTAGCAGCACGTGGAGTAGCCCCCATTGGCCCGGTACAAAGATAGCATACTAAAATTACTGCTAACCCGAGTTTTTTGCCTAAAGGACTAGTTATTGCGTCCATTGAACCTTCAACTGGACCCATTGCTATAGCTGCCAGCACTGGCAGACCAACACCAGTTAGCAAAAACCCTATAGCAGATGACCATAAATTGGCACCAGACATATAGCCTATATAAGGTGGAAAAATAATGTTACCAGCCCCAACGAATAACGCCAGATTTAGCATGCCCAAAACTATAATATCTTTAATGCTTAAGTATTTCATAGATATTTAGTATAGAGCAAAAAAATCGACAAGACAAGACAAAAATTTCAAAAAGCAGTTTTTATGTGCGCTCACAACGCATAAGCAAGCAATAATCTAAAGATTCAGGCATTATAGATTCAGGCACTGTTAGGTAAACTATATGACCATCTCCTGGAGCTACATCCGTAGCTACACCTTTTTTATTTTCCATAGCCTTTAGCGTAAAATATTTATTTCCTTGCGGCCCCATAAGCTCTAATTCATCACCTACAGAAAAACGATTTTTAACAATGACCTGTCTTTTATCGCCCTTGGATTCTTGCCCAAACTCCCCAACAAACTGTCTAGATCCATAATGAGAGGTGCCAATTAAATAATTCTGATACTCTTTATGCTTATGCCTTTGCAAAAAGCCCTCGGTATAACCACGATTAGCCAAAGCTTCTAATTCAGACATTAATTGCGGATTAAATGGACGTCCAGCTACAGCGTCATCAATCGCCCTTCTATAGACTTGAGCTGTACGAGCGACATAATAATGCGATTTCGTACGCCCTTCTATTTTTAACGAATGAACGCCCATATCTACGAGATTATTAACATATTGCACCGCACGCAAATCTTTTGAATTCATAATATATGTACCATGCTCATCTTCAAAAGCAGACATAGTATTATCAGGTCTTTGCGGGTCTTTTATAATAAATACATCACTAGTACTTGCACCTTCACCCAGTGTAGGAGCTACAGTATCTGTTTGCACATCACAGCCACAGCCCCGCGCATCTTCAACGATCTCGCCGAGTAAGTTTTCTTGGCCTTGCTTTACATCATATTTCCAACGACACGCGTTAGTACAAGTACCTTGATTCGCATCACGGTGGTTAATATAGCCAGATAACAAGCAACGCCCTGAATAAGCCATGCACAAAGCACCGTGAACAAATACCTCTAACTCTATCTCTGGCACGTTAATTCTTATATCTTCAATTTCTTTCAAAGATAACTCACGAGATAAAATCACACGTGTTAAGCCAAAGTCTCGCCAAAACTTCACCGTAGCCCAATTTACCGCATTTGCTTGCACAGAAAGGTGAATCTCCACCTGTGGAAAATGCTGACGCACTAGCATAATTAATCCCGGGTCGGACATTATCAAAGCATCAGGCGACATGGCCACTATAGTAGCGATATCTTCTACAAAAGTCTTAAGTTTGTCATTATGTGGCGCAATATTAACCACCACATAAATCTTTTTTCCTAAGCCATGAGCATACTCAATAGCCTTAGCCAAATTAACATGATCGAATTCATTATTGCGCACACGTAAACTGTATCGCGGCTGCCCCGCATAAACTGCATCTGCTCCATAAGCAAAAGCATATTGCATAGCCTTTATAGTACCAGCAGGGGAAAGCAACTCAACTATTTTATGTGAGGACATTGGGACAGACCAAAGATAAAAACAATGAACAAGGAAATTAAATGGTTGCGGGGGCAGGATTTGAACCTACGACCTTCAGGTTATGAGCCTGACGAGCTACCATGCTGCTCCACCCCGCGACAACAAGAATTAATCTAAATTAAAAGCCAAACTAAGTCAAGCATAGGCAAGAAAATAATTATCACTCAGCCCAGATATCTAAGGCCAATAATAAAAAATTCTTATATAATACCGCCTTATCTTGCCACAAAAATTTTTATAAACTTAAGGTTGAGAATTTTATATATCTGAGGTATAATAAAAACGAATCAAGAGTAACTGTTCTTATGAAAGGTTAGCCTGATTTGTATCATTAAGCAATAATGATAGTTAAGTAAATTTTCTTGTATCCGGTGAGGGTGTATTACTATGGTATATAAACAAACACAAAAAATCGAAGAAATCAGCTATATAGCTCAAATGGCCGAAGAATTGGCTAAAATAGCGAGCGATAACGAAGCAGAGGTGCTAGCCGTCCTGTTAGAAACTTGTGCACGCGAAGGCAGAATGGCCGTGCGCACTTACGAAAAAGCTACAAAAAACAAGCTAAACGATAATTAAAAATTATCACCGCTTATAGCAGTAGCTTTAGCTGAACAACAGACAGCCGATAGCTTTTAGAAGCTATCGGCCTAAGTTTCGTATAAATGTTAGCGATAAATTGCTTTAACATGCTCGGATCATAGCTAACTACTATCTATCGTATCTCTATCTCCAATGGCTCAACCACGTGGATAAGCTTCCCCTTATAAGTTACATTAACCTTATGTGTAGCTACCTTATTAGAAACAAGCGTCGCATAATACTCCGTACCAGCCGAGCCAGAACGGAAAGCACTAAGAGCACCAGCCTCTGCATGATCGTCAACCAATTTTAAATGTTCCTCGATATCCGATGCAACATAAGGTAATCTTAAGGTAATTGAAATCCGTTCTCCCTTATGGCTTCTGTTTGAGCTTGCTATCAGCTCAGCATTTGTTAAATTTTCTTGCTTCGTTAGTGCTAAAACGGGAAGCCCATCAATAACCTTACTATTATAATGTACCGTAAAACTATGGATCTCGTCATCCTGTGTACTAAATTCCAAGATATAGTGATTTTTTTCCGCACTTTCTGACTTAAATTGTAACATTTTACCCTTGCTATCTTGTAGCTTCAAACGACTAGATATATCATCTTTAACATGCGGAACGGTTATTGTAACAAGAAAGATAAAAACACCAGGCACAGATGAGGAGGTACGAATTACACTTAGAGTAGCTTCTTTTAAATCCTGCGGCATTACTTTTATTATAGGTTTTTCATCAAGCGTCAGATCGTCAACCTTAACAGCAATCTGAAATTCCGTAGGCTTATCTAAAGCGCTATTATGCTTAAAAATAGAACTATAATAGCCGTGACCTTCGGAGAGGTCTGGCTTAATTTCAGTAAAACTGTAATCGGCTGGTGCAGTAACACCCGATGGCTTCAATAAAAACAGCACTGGAGCTTTTCCATCTAGTGGGTTTCCAGTACTATCGGTCAGATATATAGTAACATCAGCGCTGCCCGCATCGCTCATCTTACTAAGTGTATCTAGCGAGCTTTTACCATGTTTAGGTTCTACCTTATGGCCAGCTGAAGAAGCCATTATTTTTATCTCTTTTGGCGTAGTAACTATAGGCTTAAAATCATCGTAGCTAACAAGCGTATGCGCCCCATCAAGCGGCACAGTATAAGCCGCCTCATACGTGGTATTATCTGTGCCCTTACGCTTAAATTTTATAGACCGATGTAGCTCATCACACACTTTTAAACGATAGCCTAGATCATCCTTAACATGCGGTACCTTTAATGTGACGATAATTACATCCTTATCATTAGCATCTATAGTAGTTTTATTTACCTGCATCGTAGCGTCTTTGAAATCTTGGGGGGTTAACGTTATCTTCGCTTTAGCCTCCAGTGCCTTATCGTCAATCTTAACACCAATTTCAAAAACCGTGGCCTTACTTACAGGCAGCTTATAGGCAAAAGTAAATTTATAGTGCCCCGACCCCTTGGCAGTATCGGGCGCTACGTCTCCAAAATGATACCACTCGGACAAAGCTACAGCTGGGCTGGCTAAAAACGGCGCAATACCCGTAACACCAGCACTAGTTCTACCAGCCACATACAAATAAATCTCCGCTGTAGTGGAATCGCTCATTGTGGTAAAATTTGCTGTAATTGTGCTATTGCTAGCAGCGGCGCTTGTTTCTTTGAGCTCTGTTATATTTTGCATTTCTTTAAAACCCTTCATAAAAGTAAGCTAAGACAATATACAAATTGGCTATCTTAACTATAATTGTGCCATTTTGAAACATAACATATTTTTTAACGCAGGTATTAAAAAAATTTTATTTTACGAAAAGAACAATAAAACAGATTTTAAAAAATAATCCTAAGCAAAAACTCAGCCTCTGATGCTATAAATAATTCGATTCAAAGACAAAATCTTAAAAACAAAAAAATGTAGAGCTTAAAAATTAAGCCGCTAGCTAATCCTCATCCCAATTAAAAACAGGCATATATTTTCGCTAGACCCACAAATTTAGCGCATATTTTTTAAAAAAAATAAAATGAAGTAAATTATACGCTAGGACTTATATTTAACCCAACATTATAATAAACTCTCCAGCTACACTGCAGCAGAAAATTAAATCTAGCATAGCCATGATCATGTAAGTAAAGATATAACTTATCTTCATAGCGCTTAACCGTTCAAATAGTTAAAAAAGAAAACATATACTTACGCGACTACGGACCATAAATTTACGCTACAACTTTTAACTCAGAGTACCCACACAACCTTAATTATTTACTAACTATAAAAACTATTATTTAAAAGAACAGAAAACAAATTACATCAATTAAATGCCTACCACACACATTAAGAATACTTATCGTAAAACTTTAATAGCCTTATTTTTTGGCCACAGTACCCCATAACTTCCCTTTATAGTAGTCACTAGGGTCAAGTAATTTACCGTCTACAACAACACCAAATCTATGTTTCTCACCTGGTACAAGAGGACGATTCGCTCCAACTGTACAACTATACATCTGCGAATTAGGGTCATAGGGACATACGCCACCATCTACAGCAATTGGCTTATCTGGTCCTGTATCTAAAGTTACAGTGTGACCATCCAGCGGATTTACCAAGCTGTCGCCCACAACAACCCAAATAGTTGCCTGATCGTTCTCATCAAGAGTAAAATCATGTGAGCTATTAGGTGGATATATGGTAGAGTTATAATCCTTAACCTCATTGCCATGAGACGATGCTGTAATTTGAAGGCTTGCACTTATTAAAGGTATCCCATCATATGCCACAGTTAAATTATGAACACCAGCCTTCGCGACTTTATACACAATGTGATATTTACGCTACCAAAATCCTCAAAAAACTTACCATCAGGGTCCGTAGTCTCTCCGCAAGACTACTGCTATCAATTAACATTATCTAGGTCATTTATTTTTAAGTTTACATTTGAACCAAGGTAAGCCTATCCGCACTCTCAACTGCTATCCCAAACATAAGCTTAACCAATATTACAAACGTCATATTCAAGACCGCTCACTAAACTAAATGTAGCAGCAACCTATTTACTTTTACCCCAGACCGTTAAAGATATCATTTCGCCAGTAGGACCTGCTACGTATCCATATGAACCCTCACAGTCAACCAATAGATGGACCGCATAATATATAGATGGTGAATATTTAGCTATATATGTTGTAGGGTCACCATCCTTCATCACAAATTTCCTAACCGAAATTTGCGGCCCATTTATACTATTCTCTATTAGTTTTAGTTTGCTCGAAATATCGGTTGTAATATTTGGCACTGTTAGAATAGCATCAACAGTTTCACCCATAGTTAAAAGAATGCTGCCCGAAACATCTACCGGGTGATCTTTAATAACTAAGGTACCAATTGGAAATTTTTCTACTACCCCTGTAGAATACATTTTCTCCAAATTATCGGCGCCTTGCGCAGCTTTTGTATATCTTAAACCAAGTTTATGTACACCAAAGGAATTAACTGTAAGGCTTGCTGTTCCCTGGTTACAATAACGATCCTCAGCATCACCAACACAATTTTGTGTAATTTTTGCATCAGCTGCTGGGTTACCATTATCTAACAATACTAAATCCTTGGTAATATCATCCCTTATCGCATGCCCATTACCGCCCTTAGTTTGTAGATCAAGCTTAAGTTTAATCGCTAATTTACCATCACGCTGACGTAGCATAAGCGACTGATTTGGATCGGCCAAGCTCATTTTTGAAGGCTTACCCGGGGTATCTGGCCATAATACCACCTTCCAAGCAGTAGGAATTTTATCCGCAGGCGTATTTAGCGCAAAATTAAACTCGTGAGCTGAATCCGGCTCCAATATAGCAGTATTGTTCCATTTAAGATTAAAAGTACAAATACCATTAGCGTCAGAAGTTTGTATGGGAGGCGTAATCGTCCAATCATCAGCGCCAGCTATTACAAACTTTACCTTTCTATTCTTCAAAACATTTCCATCAGCATCCTTTAAGGTAAAGGTAATATTCTGGCCAGATGAGTTATTATCACCGATATAAACAACCTTCGCTGGACTTACGGTAGTTTTTTCTTGGCTTACTGGCGGCACAAAA
>NZ_CP129002.1:598258-738525 GCF_030406085.1 Bartonella sp. TP | reverse complement strand
CGTAAAATGCTACTGCCTTGCTCCAAATAATTTGCTATAGAGCTCGCTATTGCCGTATCGCCATCCAAATAGCGGGACATTGCGCTAGAAAGCGGCCGCCTAGGCACGATTACACTATCGCCTATGCGCAATTCTTTCTGGCCACCCAGCATAAAACGACGGCTATTTAAACGCATAAAACCTGCTTCGCTAATATTATAACGAGCACAAAGTTGGCTAATCGTTTCGCCTTTACGAACTAGATGTGTTTTGGTATCAAATGGCAAAAGCTCTGCCGAGCCTAGCTGGCTTGTCGTTATAACATGCGCTATACGGTCTCCACCAGAGACTATTTCTGCTCCGCTACGACCATATACGTTCGACGGAAAAACCGACATAGAAACGTATATCATACACGTTATATAACTTATTAACCGCCTTAACATCTATTTCTATTTTTACACATCCAATAAAATTTTACATTCACTTTAGGGGTTATATGGTATGTCCCATTACAATATGAAGAGCAGCACAGTAGCAGCCCTTGCAGCCAAAATCAATAACTATTAAGCCTTGCTTCTAACGCTTAATAGCAGGTTGTTTCATTATGAGAAAAAGTTAACGAGCAATAAATACTCTGTATTATTATAACAATAGAAAAACTCATAAAAACATTCCTTTAGCCAAAATATATACATTATTAGGTCATAATTATGTTCTCAAAGCTTAAAAGACCAATCTGGGTCTGAGGCATCATGTGGGGTAAGAATTTGACGCTCTTCGCCCGTAATTATATCTAACGCATAAAGCTTTGGGTGCCCCATTGCATTTTCTTTAAAAAATACTAAAGATCTGCCATTGGGGGCCCAACAAGGCCTTTCACTATGAAAATTTGTATCAAATAACCGCTCTTCGCTACCATCAATACGACAAATTCCTATGGAAAATTGTCCGTGCTCCCTCTTTGTAAAGGCAATATAGTCACCGCGTGGCGCCCATACGGGGGTCGAATAACTACCACTGCCACGCGAAATTTGTGTTTTACCTGTTCCATCAGCATTTATTAGATATAATTTTTGTTGCCCGCTACTATCTGAAGCAAAAACAATTTGCTTCCCATCGGGCGAAAAAGAGGAAGCAGCATCTATATTATTTCCATCGGTAAGTTGATGCATATAGCCCTCCCCATGCAATAACATTGTGCGCGGACCCGCTGCCTTTAAGGACTGCATAACTTTTTCAACATCAAGAGAAAATAAACTAGCATTACCATTATCACGCAATTTTGCCATTATCACACTTTTGCCATCTGGACTAAAGCTTGGAGCAATCGTCCCGTTAGAAGATTGCTCTAAAATTGCCCTGGCGCCAGTTTTAAGCTCTTGCAAGCAACTATGGGGGCTATCGTTAATATAAACGGTATAAACTACACTTTGCCTATCTGGCGCAAATTTTGGTGTTATCGCTAGCTGTTCTCCATTAGTTAAATAAGCGACATTCGCACCGTCTTGATCCATTATGGCAAGTTTTTTAATACGCTTATCGACTGGCCCAGTTTCATCTATAAACAATAGCTTACTAGTAAAATATGGCTTTTCACCCGTTAACCCACTATATATGGCATCGGCTACCATATGAGCAAGCTGGCGCCAACCGCGTAAATCTCCATATATTCGTCGCGCTAATACTTTTTGTCCGGTGTGCACATTCCATGCATAAAATTCTATCGTAATTTGTTTATCTAGCTTAGAGCTAACTTTTCCCCCTACAATGTAATCAGCACCCAACGCCTTAAACTTTATAAAAACGGGGCTATGATCTAAATTTATAACTTCACTTTTCCCAATAATATTAAACAAAGCTGAAGTTTTAAGGTCACCAGATACAACATTGGTAATATTATCGCCTAATTCTGTAGAGCTAGCAATTTTAGCAATATATATCGGGATGGGGTTAAAATTTCCCCCACTTACGTCTACCCTTAAAGCCGCAGCGCAACTTTGGCTATTTACAGCAAAAATAATAAATAATAGTATTTTAAAAAAATTACACATAGCTGCACTCCATAACCTATAATGTTAATTTAGCTGCGTATAGGGGTCAAAAAGCATTTCAATGTCTTTCCAAAGATAATATTTATCCAAGGGCAATGCAAAAGGCGAGCAAGCCTTTAAAGCTGATACTGCCTGAGCATAGGCGATATCTCTTTGGTGTTCATCTCCACCTAATATTTGTATGTCGGGCATATTTTGTAAAGCTCCATTTTTTTGTAGACGAAAAACAGCTTTTATTTTAAGCTGAGCGCCTCTGGTGCCCAAAGCAACTAGATTAAATTTGCTATGGACACAATCTCCTATTTGCTTCGCAAACATTTGGCCTAGCTTAGCTTCATCCTTATCGTTATGCATCGACTTAATAATCTTCTTTTTTTCTGGCACTAAAATTTCTTTATGCACAATCTTAGCATGTTCCTGTGCTTGTCTTATAATTTTTTTATGATGTGGCGCTTTAATAACATCTTGCATAATAGGCTTAGCTTTTGGTAAAGATTTTTTCTGCACTATTTTCTTTGCCATTGGAGCAACTTTCGGCATTACCTTAGGCGGAGCTGGGGCCGGAATATGGGGAGCCGACATCATAGGTTTAGAAATTTCTTTCTCTGGGGCAGCTACAAAAGATATCGCTACAGAAGCAGGAGCTTCATCACCAATTTTTAAATTTTTTTGAGTAAAAAAAGCAACCAATAAGGATAACAAAAACAATAAATGCATCAAACATGATATAGCTAAACTTTTTTGCATATATTGTCCCATTATTGCTGTGGTAAACTCGCTAAAGCCAAACGTTTAAACCCGGCTTGCTGCAACACAGCTAACAGCTGCAGAATTTTTTCATAAGCAGCTGTTTTTGCCCCATGCACAAAAATTTGCTGCTTTTCAGGCTCCAATATTTTTTGCTTCAAGGCTAAAAGCAATTGTTCTTTATTAGCCATAGCTTGCTCGTTTAAATAGAGTTGATTATTTTCATCTAAAGATATAGTAACGCTTTTACTTTCAGATGGTACATAAGATGCTTGAGTTTCCGGCAGATTAATAGGTACACCATTAACCAAAAGAGGTGCCGAAACCATGAAAACAATCAACAAAACCAAAATAACATCAACAAAAGGCGTAACATTTATTTCGCACATGCAGTTGACTTTAGATCTTCTACTTCTTCTATTGAGCCGTGAACCAGAGCTAGAACTATTAGAAAAACCCATGTTGCCGCCCTCTATTCAACTAAATTTTCATCCAATTGTCTCGATAAGATAGAGGAAAATTCATCACCAAATCCATCTACCCAATTCATAATTTTATTAGAATCTGTCAAAAATTTGTTATATAATAATACTGCTGGTATAGCAGCAAGCAGGCCAATTGCAGTGGCTAATAAAGCTTCTGCTATTCCAGGAGCCACTACGGCCAAAGAAGTGTTTTTGGCCATAGCAATAGAAGTAAAAGAGCTCATTATACCTATAACGGTCCCAAATAGTCCAATAAATGGCGCAATCGCCCCTACTGAAGCTAAAAAAGGAAGCCCCGACTCTAAGCGCTGGGCTATATGGTTAGATGACATGGCGATTGACTTTTCTAAACGTGCCTGCAAACCTATGGGCGCATTAATACCAAATTTAGCGGATTTTTTCCACTCTCGCATAGCTTCAACAAAAATAGATTCAATACTTCCATAACCACAATTTTCATATAATTTATACAGTTCTTCAAAAGAATGCCCAGACCAAAATTGTGCTTCAAAAATGCGAATGCTCCGCCACATTTTTCTATAAAGACTAAATTTTTCTATAGCTAACGTCCACGACCAAATAGAAGCAAGAAGCAAAATTAAAATAACCAGCTTAACTAACCAATGGGCATTAAGAAACAAACCTAAAATGTTAAAAGATGTAGGAAAGCTGGTAGCGGTTGTTGGCATATGATTATCCTATAATAAATCTTTTGTCCTATATACTATAGTACAATTATTGTTAACTTATTGTAAATCAGGGCACGATTTATCGGCCCTAAAACAACCAAATAATTGTGTGCTAAATAAAACTAAAATAAGAGAAAAAATAAAGCTCCACGCCGTAAACGGAAGATGTAAGAAATGACCAGCAGCGATATCGCAGGCAGCTCTATGAGGTTGGCCTAGAGCTTGTAGCAAATCTTTCGAATTATGCGCAAAAAGTGTTGCCTGAGCCGTACAACTTTTTGGCCCTGCCCACCAATGTCGCTCTACACCAGCATGATAAATAGAAACTAACACATTGCTAATAAGAAATATGGTTAAACTCCAACTGGCAACATATTTTAATAATTTTGCTTTTGGCCAAAGAAAATCTAATAATAGCAAGAAACCGCTAACAAATAAGGATGCTATAAATAAATAACGCTCTACATAACAAAGTTTACAAGGTATAAACCCAGCGCCATATTGCAAATAAAATGAAGCGAAAACCACAGCAAAACTCAATAAAAAAACTGTACCGCTTATTAACCTAAAGCGAACTTCTTTTATAAAAAACGGTTGAAGATAAGGTCGCAAAAACTCTTTAAACCTATTGCCATAAGTAGTAACTAACCACGCTAAGCCATATAGTCTTAATGCGCGCGCAGATAAATTTAAGATAAAAAATAAAGGAAGGTTAACATGTATCAATCCAGCCAAAATATTAACTAGCTTAATAGGCGGCAAATGCACCAACCCAGAGGTAATTAAAAATAATATAATAAGTTTAATGTTAGAAATAGAACGCAAATGCTCAAAATATGCTGTCTTATCGTAAAATTCTAACACTGGCAAAGCTATAGTTTTGTAAGCAAATGCACCAATAAACCACCCAAGCAGAGCACCTAATACTGAAAAAACTGTGGCAATAAAAGCGTATTTATAAGCTTTTTGCGGTCGCGCTAAAAGCATTGGTATATAAATTACATCAACGGGCAATAAAAATACAGAACTTTCTAAAAAAGCCAAAATCGCCAACCAGTAAGAAGCTGTTTGACGCTCATGTAATTTATATTTTTTAGCAAAGCTAGAATCGTCCATAAATACAATCAAAAATAATATAATATACCAACCATATAATAATATAATTGTTAATATATTACTAGCTTTGACTATAAATTTAACTTTATGCTTGAAATTATAAATTTTTTCTGCAATAAAGGAAAGATACAGGCTTGCGGGTGTGGTGGAATTGGTAGACGCGCCAGACTCAAAATCTGGTTCTGGAGACAGAGTGTCGGTTCGAGTCCGACCACCCGCACCATAGCATCAAATTACAAGTAAAGCTTCCCATTAAAACAATTGGACAAATCTAAGCAAATTTGCTATAATATCCACTATAAATTTAGTATTATTGTATAAATTAGGTGCGACTTTTGGTTAGCAATAGCGAAGTTCAGGAATATCTACAAGAGCAAATAGAAGAGCTAGCCACAAATATTAGCTTAAGCCACTTTGATGACAAGATAAAATGGGCAGAGGCAAATTTTGAATATGGACGTACCGCTTGTATTTTGGCAGAGCTTGAGCATGGGACAAAATCCTATGATCTTTATGAAAAAGCCATAGAAGCATTTAAAAATGCTTTGCCAGTTTATAAAGGCAGCGCACATTTCAAAAAAAAATGTAACACAACAATTGCTCTATGCAAAACTTTACGCTTTTATGGGCTGCAAAAGGGTGGCGCCTATGGCGAGGCTTGCTTAACCCAAGCGCTTAATCTATTGCATAAACTTAGCAAATCCACCAAACAAGAAAAGTTTTATAAAACATTAGTAAATGTAATTTGTGAGGAAGCCTATTCATACCGAGCCTTAGCACAACTCTCTCAGCTTAGTAAGCGGTTATCCTATCTACAACAAGCTAGCCAAGCACTTGAAAAAGCTACAAAAGTCCTGCAACAAAAAGAAGACTTTACAGATTGGGCCTATATCTTGCTCATACATGCTCATGTGCATGTGGAAATTAGTAAGCTACAACAAGCTGATGCAGCCCGCGCTTCTTTAGAAACGGCAACAGAATTGTTCAAAGCAGTATTAGAAAGCGCAAAGCACCAGACATATGCTGCAATACCAATGATACAAGAAAATGAATATGTAAATGCCGCTTTTGAACTCGGCTGTACTTACACAAAATTAGCCTATCAGTCCAAATCAAATAATAATTTAATTGATTTAATAAACGCACTATCAGCCTTTTCGCTTATAACCGATACAATGATAGCGCAATTAGATAATAAGACCAAAATCGAGCTCTACCAAAATAAAGCAAAATTATTAGGAGTCTTAGCGTACAAAACACAAGAAAACAAAATGGCACTACAGCTATTATGGCAGGCTATAGGTCTACATGAGCAAAGCTTGGCTATCTTGCATAATCAAGCCTGGTCAGCTACAAATGTAACTATACTGTATCAATTGGCTAAAGATCTCGAAGCCTGCGCTTTGCGTTCAGCAACAACTGAGCGCAAACATCATCAATTAACTGCCATAGCAAGTCTAAGAAAAGCAAAGCAACAAGCAGAACTCAAAAAAGAAACCCTTTTATCTAGCAAAAGCTCTTTGCGATTAGCTAATCTTTTATATAAAACAGCAATTTTGGACACTTCAGATAAAATGGCGCTAACCTTATTTAGCGAAGCAGCCGAAATTTATACGAAAATACTTAAAACTAAAGACCTACCATATACACTGCCTATTTACAAAAAACTCGCTGCAATATATGCGTCTATGGCAAAGCTACAAAACACTACCCCGCTTAACAATAAATACCTCAAAAAAAGCAGTGCATATTTATACAAAGCAGCTAAATTGGCGCCTACAACTTTCGCCTTGAAATTAAAACTAGCTCAAAGCTTAATAAAATTAGCCAAGCTAAACAAAACATCTAAAAAATATCGTAATGCTATTGAAAAAATTTTAAAAACAATGAGCAATAATGCCGACCTTAAACCAATTTGGCTCCGAAAAGCTAAATTGTTGCAAGCAGAGTTTTATTATTTATGCAGTAAAAATTCCAAGCTAATAAAACGCATAGCTTATCTAAGCCAGTGTCACGCGATATATAATGAAAATGAACTTTGTCCAAACAAAGCAAAAGAAATGGTGCAAGAGTTAGACTTATTATATAAAAAACACTGGTTCCGTTTATTATTTGTAAAAAAGGCTAACAGAATCAAATAATCTTAGCTGACAATGCGGTAGCTAAAGATATCTTGGCACTACCTGGTTTAGCTGGTTTTTGCTGCTCTTCATGAGGCGCCCAAGCGCTTACCCAAATTATTTCAAAAGTTGCAGCAACAGCTCCATCGCTTCTGCTAAAATTTTTTGTATATATTTCCTGTGCTCTAGCCCAAAGTTTTTTAGAGATTGGCCGCTTAACGCGTTGTTGCAAGGCATTTTGCATACCCCAAAGGCGCAAATCATCTATAAGCGCATTAACGTTTTTATAATAAACTATAACCTCTTCGCTATCTACCACGGGCATAGCAAAACCTGCGACATGTAATAAATCCCCAATATCCTTTAAAGCAATAAAGGGGGCTATGCGAGCACTAGCACCGTTATGAAGCTCTAACTCAGCCTCCATAAGACTTGAACGTAATTCAAATAAACTCTTGCCTCCTAAAAAACAAGCCAAAAACAACCCATCTTTTTTTAATTTCAACAAAAGCATTTTTAGAAAATTCGGTAAATCATTTATTAATTGCATCGATAATAGTGATACAATTAAATCCACCGATGCTGGTAATTTTAAAAGATCTTCTCTTTGGGCAATAATATATTCATTCGAAGCAGCCAAAAAAGATAAATCAGTTTCGATCCGGGTTACCTGTTCAACTTTTCCTGTTGCTAATAAAGCTTCTTTAGCTAAATTATCATAGCTATGCAGATCTAGAGCAAACGGAAAATGTCTATTAACGAGACTCAACCTATATGATAAATCTTTTGCAGCTATTTGCAATAAAAAAGCCGGAGCCGGAATGGCCCTTCGCAATGCTCGTTGACGAAAAAGCTCTATTTGCTTATGATCAAATAACAAAGGTTGTTTCATATAAATACTACAAAAATAATTAATGTTTTAAAAATACAATATAATATAATACAGCTCATGGCCAGTATATTTGTAAAACAGAGTTTAGTATTCTGTACTAACATTATCTTTCCGCCCACCTGCTTTGGATGTGGCTCTAAAGTGCAAAAACACGGAGATATTTGTCAGATTTGTTATCGCGATATACATTTTATACAAGAACCTTATTGCCCCGTCTATGGTATGGGCCTGGGATTGATCAATGGCGTTGCCAAAACTACGCTCTCTATCGAAGCTTTGATGCACCCACCACCCTTTCGACGTGCTCGTGCCGTGTTTCAACATCGCGATTTGGCTAGCAGATTAATTTCACGATTAAAATATGGAGATCGCGAAGATTTAGCTCCAATTTTTGCCTATCACATGCTCAAAAAATGGCCTCAATTAATAAAAGATTGTGACATAATTGTACCTATTGCTCTGCACTATAAAAGATTCCTATCTCGCCGTTATAATCAAGCGGCACTTTTGGCAAAGCATTTAGCAAAATTAGCGCAAAAACCCTATAACCCAAATATTCTAAAGCGCCTCAAAAACACGAAACCCCAAGCGAGTTTAAGAAGTAAAGCCAGGGAGCAAAACGTAAAATCTGCTTTCACATGTAGTGAAAAATATAAGCCGATTATACAAAATAAAACAGTCTTGCTAATAGACGATGTATATACAACAGGGGCCACTGTAAAGGCAGCCAGCAAAATTCTATTGCGAGCAGGAGCTAAGCATGTAGATGTACTAACTCTATCCAATGCTCATAAATATGTTTTATGAATTTTCTGCAAAGCGTATCATCTCTGCAGAAAATTACGGTTATCTCAACACTTCTTACGCTTAAAAAGCCTAGTAGCGGCAGCCGTTACGCCGCCAGCTACCATAGCTCCTACCACAGTAATGACTCGTTTTTTTGTACGAACCAACGACAAAGCACCAAGAGCTATAGGCATAATTAATTCCCTATTTCTGTGTATAGCAGAGGCTATTTGCATAGAATTGCGTTCTTTTGCCTGCCGATATAGAGAAGCGGCAGCAGACAATGCCGCTACAAAAGCGGCAGCCCAAACCAAGCATAAGATAAGCGCTGCATATATGGCTCCTATTTTAGCCGCTATAAGCAAATATATAGTAAGATTGCCAAACAATAATAAAAATATACAGGCAATCAAAACCACAGACCATAAAATTATATGATCTTTAACAGCTTTAACTCCACTTTGCATAGAGTCACTTGCTAAATTTCTTAACAAAGGTTTGAGTAAAGAAAACATGGCTTAACGCCTGGTCAATAAAGCTGCTACAAAACCCACGCCAGCTGCTATAGCTAAACTAGAGAGCGGTTTTCTTCTAACTTCTTCTGATAAATGATCTTGCAAGTCATAAAATCTATCTCTAGCTTCATTATAAGATTCTGCACCTTTATGCTTCGCTTCATAATAAAAATCGCTGAGCTTATCTTTTACATTTTCTGAACCATAATTTTTAATATTATCAGTAACTTCAGCAATTTCTTCACGCAATTGATTGATTTGACCCTTTATGTCATCCTTTTTCATAGCATCAATAGTTTTATCCATATGTTCACCCATCCTATTTATCCTTTAATATTTATTTATTCGTATCCATAGATTACAATAATCCACAAACAATACAGGAATAAATAGCGCAAATTGAAAGAAAACCAATATAGCAAAAATTTATTTAACCAACATCTTATACACCCGTAGAGCCAAAACCACTATCTCCGCGCTTTGTAGGGGATGCTTGCTCGCGCTCTTCAATTTTTACTTGAAAAAACGGTGCCAATACCGCTTGCGCTATACGCATACCACGCTTTATAACAAAGGGCTCTTTTCCCAAATTAATCAATAATACCTTTACCTCACCGCGGTAGTCATTATCTATAGTACCCGGGCTGTTGGGACAACTAATACCCTGATTAAGCGCTAATCCAGAGCGCGGCCGTATCTGCATTTCATACCCTTCAGGCAGCTCAAAAATCAATCCTGTAGGTACCAAGCCACGCTCTCCAGCAGCAATAACCATATCCTCGTCACTTGGCACGGCTGCAGCTAAATCTAGCCCAGACGCACCGAACGTCTTATAACTCGGCAAATCCAGCCCTACACTATGAGCTAATCTAATTATCCCTAATTTTGGCATATAACCTACTCCTTATTAACTTTTTCCTATAATAATTCCAACGGCAAAAACCAAAGCACCCCCTAAGACTACTTGCGTTATAGCGCGCCGAAATGAAATTTTCATAAATTTATTTTGTATCCAAACAATAACCCATAATTCTATAAAAACTAAGATAATAGCAATAGTGGTAGCTAATTCAAAATTATTAATCAAATAAGGCATTGTATGGCCTAACCCACCTATAGTAGTCATGATGCCATTTGCCAGACCACGCTTTAATGGCGAGCCACGGCCACTTATCTTGCCATCATCATGTATTGCCTCTGTAAAGCCCATGGATATCCCAGCCCCAAGAGAGGCAGAAAGACCAACCAAAAATGTTTCTTTCGTATTATTAGTAGCAAAAGCCGCGGCAAAAATAGGGGCTAGTGTAGAAATAGAGCCATCCATCAACCCAGCTAGCCCTGGCTGAATCAAGGTTAGCAATTTTTCTTTATATTTTTGTTCTGTAGCGCAAAAATGAACAGATTTTAATTGATGATTTTTTAACAGCTTCTTTAATATAGCTTTGCGCTGTTGCGCTTGTTCAGCTAAATTATTAAAAAGTCTACGTAAATCTAAGTCTAATACGTGCCTCAAGGCCAAATTATAAAACCCTACCGATTTACGCTCTAACCAAATAAGCTTTGCAAGCTCCTTGTCAAAAACATCGCTTTGCTTCTTAATGTTAAACCATAGCCGAAAAAACAAAGCTTGTAGCGGCGTGAGGGTTTGCGGAACTAATTCATTGCCAAAGCGCTCTTTATAAGCACTTAGCAGCTGCTCTTGTGTTTGCAACTCATCTGCAATAAATTTTGTAAAAACCTGATCGAGCTCAATCGCACCAACGGAATATAATTTACTATAACGGCTAAATAAACGCGCTTTATCTTCGCTAAATATCAAAGCTACACTTAAAAGCTCCTGCTGAGAAGAAGCGGAAAAAGCATATACCCTTGCTAAAAAATAATCTTTCACGCGTAGCCTTTCTAATTCTATAACAATGTTTCTTGTTGCGTAAGCCCTAAATGATGCCAAGCCATTTGTGTCATTACACGTCCCCGCGGCGTACGCTGAATAAACCCCTGCTGCAATAGATATGGCTCTATAATGTCTTCAATAGCATCGCGAGGTTCACTCAAAGCAGCGCTTAATGTTTCTATCCCCACTGGACCGCCTCCAAAATTCATAGCCATCAAAGTTAAATAACGCTTATCTAACTGATCTAGGCCCTTACTATCAACATCTAACCGCTGCAATGCTCTATCGGCTATATCTTGAGTTATTAATTCTGCCTCCATAGCATGCGCAAAATCGCGCACGCGCCGGATCAAACGCCCTGCTATACGAGGCGTTCCTCGAGATCTATTAGCAATCTCCAAGGCCCCTTGCTTATCTATCGCTAATCCTAATAAATGAGCTGCTCTTTGAACTATTAAACAAAGCTCCTGTGGCTTATAAAAATTCAACCTGACTGGTATACCAAAGCGGTCACGTAAAGGCGTAGTCAATAATCCTAACCTAGTTGTAGCTGCAACTAGAGTAAATTTTGCTAAATCTATTTTTACAGAACGCGCGGCTGGCCCTTCGCCAATTATCAAATCTAATTGAAAATCTTCCATAGCTGGATATAAAATTTCTTCTATTGCTGGCGATAATCTATGTATCTCATCAATAAATAAAACATCGCCCTCTTCTAAATTGGTTAAAATTGCTGCCAAATCGCCAGCTTTAGCTATTACGGGACCAGAAGTAGAGCGAAAATTTACTCCCAATTCTTTTGCCATTATTTGAGCCAACGTGGTTTTACCCAACCCCGGAGGGCCCACAAATAAAACATGGTCTAAAGCTTCTGATCGTGATTTAGCAGCAGTAATAAAAACCTTCAAATTAGCCCTAGCCGCCTCCTGACCTATGAAATCATCCAAGCTTTGCGGCCGTAAACTGCCATCATTATCTTGCGGCTGCTTATGCGGCGTAAGTATCTCTGCCATTATAGGTTTATACCCCCTACGCTATCGCCAATTTTTTTAAACTTATCCGCACTATCTGAGCACATTCTGCTTCTGGCGTTAGCTCTTGTAAGGCTAAAGCGACAGCATTTGAAGCCTGTTCTTTGCTATAAGACAGATTAAGTAAAACCGAAATCGCATCGTCAGCAGCCCCCGGTTTACCGATAACACTATTAGTACCAATATTACTAACGGCATAATCTGAATAAATGGATTTTATTTTATTTTTTAATTCTAAAATTATACGCGTGGCAACTTTTTGGCCTACACCAGGCGCACGACTTAGAGCTGAGACATTGCCAGACGCCACGGCCGCAGACAACTCTACCAATTCAGCATTCCCCAATATAGCTAAAGCAACTTTAGCCCCAACACCTGGCACATTCTGCAACAACAAGAACCACTCCAATTGCGCCTTTTGCAAAAAACCAAAAAGACGCAAAGCGTCCTCTCTAACATAAGTATGAATATAAAAACTATATGTTTTGCCCAAAGCTAGGCTGGCAATAACATTACCAGGCATGTAGATAAGATATCCAACCCCTCTAACATCCAAAATAATATTATCATTATTAACTTCATCTATAATACCAGTCAATTTTCCTAGCATTTATGTAATCGCCTGTCTTTGATATGCAACACCCGTATATTTTCTAGTTAATCTATCACAAATATATCTATTATCGCAAGGCGGCCAATCTCTTGTTGGCAACCCTAGAATGCGCGTGGCATATCGCTATAGCCAAAGCGTCCGCAGCGTCTGGAGTTTTAAACTTTGCAGCCGGAATCAACATCTTAACCATCATCTGAATTTGAGCTTTATCACCATGGCCAACGCCTATTACAGCTTTTTTAACCTTATTGGGAGCATATTCAGCTACAGCCACATTTTGCAAGGCTGGCACTAACAAAGCCACAGAACGAGCTTGCCCTAATTTTAACGTGGCAACGGCATCTTTATTAACAAAAGTTTGCTCAACCGCCGCCTCTTGAGGGCAAAACTGCTTAAATATGTCGGTAAGACCTAAAAATAACTGCTGCAAGCGTTCCGCAAGCGCTGAGCTATTATCAGAATGTAGAGTGCCACAAGCTATAAAGCTCAATTTGCTTCCGTAAACTTCAATAATACCCCACCCCATATTACGCAACCCAGGGTCTATGCCTATAATACGAATGCTTTTACCTATCAAATAATATTCAATCAAACAGCTATAATAACCGCAAGGGGCATAATATTAGGTTAATAAAAAAATCAGATTAAGTTTGCATTAAAAGCTGCGTAAAGTTTTTTCTGCTGCTGACGTACAAAATTATCATTATCTATTATACCATCAAGCGCTTTGCTTACTAAACTGTCCAAATTACGCAAGCGAGTCTCTAAGCGCAAAGAATCTAGTACCAATAACCTAAATATTTCTGGCAATTCGTCCCAGCGACCATGCTTGTAACGCTCACTAGGAGTCTGTAAACATATTTTTGTTTTTTCATCCTTGATGCGCTGCAATGACATATCTTTTTCTAGCCAAGCGCGAAACAGCAACAGCCAAGAAGCTATCTGCATCAATCTGGTACTTATAGCACCAGCCTCTCTAGTATACAGAGCCAGCTGCTCTTCGTCTAGCTCACGTAGCAAGCTTTTACCTGGCCCGTCTATATAAGCGGCGGTGCACTCTATTAGCTGCATACCACGCGCATATGTTTTTGCAAATACCGCAGCATAGGCTTGATTCTCCATCAGAATTAGCATATTATTCGCAGTAATAAATTTTTGCCGTTTCTTCTGCATGCTGGTCCCTATATCATTATAATTAGCGCCGATGCTTCTAATAATGCTTTTAGATAACGCTTAGTTCCGTTTATTAACACATCGCCGAATATGAAAATTGCAGCTACGAAATTATTATAGCAAGAATATAAACCAAAAAAACAATTTTTTTAAATAATGGTTAATATGAAACCTAACACACAGCAGCTGTTTTTAACTTGCGAAATAACAAAGCTTGCATATCTTTTAGAGCTAGAAGAACTAGGTACAATAAAGGCGGTTATTATTTACAATGATTCACTGCAAACACAATGGCAAAAAGCATCAGCCATAAGCAAAGCACTACAAAAAAAAGGGCTATTAGTAATTTTAAAAGCAGAATTAAATATAGTAAATGCACTTGAAGCGGATGGCTTACATGTCGAAAACGATCTAGAAAAATTAAAACTAATAAAACAAACATCAAATGAACTAATTATAGGCTATGGCGCCCCGCCTAATAAGCATAATGCAATGCTAGCGGGTGAATATGGGGCTGATTACCTTTTTTTTGGCGCATTAGGACGAGATGATAAAAACCAGCCGCATCCACGTAACCTTGCCTTGTGCAGTTGGTGGAGCGAGGTAATGCAAATTCCTGCAGTAATTCAATGTGGCAAAGAAATAAATTATCTGGAAAACGCAAAAAAAACTGAAGCCGAATATATAAGCATTGATAATTTATTGTTAAATTCTTTTGATAAAAATCAAACAATCAGTTATATAGGTAAATCTTTAAAAGGGCTAAAATAATGAAAATCAATGGAAACGAAATAAAACCAGGAAACGTAATAGAGCACAATAATTCGCTGTGGGTTGCTGTAAAATGCAACTCTGTTAAACCAGGAAAAGGCGGCGCCTTTAATCAAGTCGAGTTAAAGAATCTTATTGACGGCACAAAATTAAATGAAAGATTTCGCTCTGCTGAGTCGGTAGAAAAAGTTCGGCTGGAGCAAAAAGATTTTACTTTTTTATACAAGCAGAATGAAGATTTAGTATTTATGGATACAGAAAATTACGACCAAATAGAATTAGCAGAAGATTTTGTTGGCGAAAGGGCTGCTTTTTTGCAAGATGGCATGAAAGTAACTCTAGAATTACATAATGAAAAACCTATAGGCATCTCCCTGCCAGACCACGTCACAGCCACCATTGCCGAAGCGGATCCAGTGGTAAAAGGACAAACAGCAACAGCCGCATATAAACCAGCGGTTTTAGAAAATGGCATCAGAGTTATGGTGCCACCGTTTATCTCAGCAGGAGAACGCATAATCGTAGACACCAATGAACTGCTTTATCTACGCAGGGCCGATTGATCTACAGCAATATATATTTAACTAGAAGGCACAATCATGGCTAGATCCGCAATAATGAATGTAATGGTGCAAGCAGCATTAAAAGCTGGCCGCGCATTGAGCAGAGCTTATGCCTCGTCAGCAGATATTAAAGTTAGCTTAAAAAAGCCAGGGGACTATGTTAGCACAGCCGACCGCAAAGCAGAGGATATAATTAAATCTACCCTACTTATGGCGAAACCAAACTATAGCTATTTAATGGAAGAAGGGGGAGAAATTATTGGTAGCGATAATCAACATCGTTTTATAATAGACCCTTTAGATGGCACAACAAATTTTTTACATGCTGTACCATTTTTTTGCGTATCAATTGCCTTAGAAAGCCAAGGCAAATTAGTTGCAGCAGTAATTTATAATCCTATATTAGATGAGCTATTTACTGCAGAGCGTGGGCAGGGAGCCTTCTTAAATGATAGGCGTATAAGAGTATCACATAGGCGTAACTTAGAAGATTGCCTAATATCTACAGGTATACCGCACATAGGTAAACCAGAGCATAATAATTATTTACAAGAATTAAGAGCTATAATGCCACAAAGCGCAGGCATAAGACGCACCGGAGCTGCCGCTTTAGATCTGGCTTATGTAGCATCTGCCCGCTTTGACGGATTTTGGGAGCAAGATTTGCAGCCTTGGGATATGGCGGCTGGCATATTGCTAGTAACAGAGGCTGGTGGGTTTATAAGCGATAAAACTGGCGGCGCCAATATGCTTAACCAAAACAACATTGTAGCTGGCAATGAATATACCCATAAAGCGTTATTAAACCATATAATCGCTAGCAATAAAGAATAATAAATTCATATAGTGCTTGAGAACCAATTAGTTAATATTTTTTCCTCACAGGACTTTCAAGATACGCAAACAGCTGTCGTTGCAGTTTCTGGTGGTAGCGATTCTCTAGCACTGTTATTTTTATTGCAGCTATACAACAAATTATATTTAAATAAGCGATTACATATTGTCGCCGCTAATGTTGACCACCAGCTTCGGCCTGAATCTGCAGCAGAAGCGCTATGGGTAAAAAAATTATGCCAATACCACGCCATCACCCATCATCTATTGCGTTGGACCGGAACAAAGGCGGATACAGGCATATCGACGCAAGCACGTTTAGCGCGCTATAAATTACTATATGATTGTGCAAAAAATTATGAAAAGCCAATATTATTAACCGGGCACACATTAAATGATCAAATCGAAACCTTTCTTATGCGGCAACAAAGAAATAGTTGGCGCGGCCTATCTGCTATGGCTAGAAAATCGCTAATATTCAAAAAAATTTATTTACTGCGACCTTTATTAAGCTTAACAAAAGAAGAGCTAAGGAATTATCTAACATCACTGAAACAAACATGGATAGAAGACCCTACTAATTATAATACAAAGTATGAGCGCGCGCGAACAAGACAAATTATAGGACCAATTACCCCAGAGAAAAAAACAATATGGGTTAAAAAATTACAACAACAACAACTAGCTCGTGTAAGCTTAAACCAAAAAATTATCGAACTAATTATGATTATTCAACCATACTTTATTGGCGAAGTATTGCATTTTACTCAATTGCCGCCACCTTATAATAGTAAAGAGTGCAGCTTTCTCTTAAATCTGCTTACCAGTATAATGGGGGGCGCAGCCTATTTAGCACAAACGCACCAAATGGAAAAATTTGCTGAAGCTTTTACCATATCAAAGCCTGTCCTGCGTTACAATATTTGCCAAGCAATGGTTGAAAAAAAATCAAATCTTTGGCGAATATGGCGTGAATCCAGACAAATTCCAATTCTAGAGTGCAAGTCTGGTGAAAACATTCTCTGGGACAAACGTTATGAAATTTATAATACTAGCGGCGATAATATTATAATAAGAGCTGCAACTCTTGATGAAATGAAAAATTTCAGCCATCCTAATAAAATAAATTTATCATATCATCAATCAAGTCTTATTATAGAAAAAGCTGGTAAAACTCATCTACCCTTTTTGACTCTACCCTTAGCGACTACAGCCCAAAGGCAAATTTGCCTACCCCCAGAATTTGAAAAAATAAAAATACAACCATATATAGCCATATATGACTGGTTAATTAGCGGCTTTGATCATGAATTATATAGAAAACTAAAAGCCATATTTAATTTTAGCCATTGCGCCTTGTAGATAAAAATATATGTTGTTATATTTAACTATGTATTCATTTACTTATATTAATGAATATCCTTTATATATGAACCTTACGTAACGAAGTGGATAGGTTATGAATCAAAATTATCGCGCCTATATGATATGGGGGTTCGTAGCCCTATCGCTAATCGCTATATTTTCATTTTATGGTGGCAATGGCCAAAAATCAGCACCTACACAATTAACCTATACCGAATTTTTAAACAAGGTGGACTCCGGCGAGATACGATCTGTGGCGATTCAAGGTTCACAGCTTACGGGCCAATCTAAAATAAATAAAAATTATAAAACTGTTGCTCCTTTTGACCCGCAATTAATTTCAAAGTTACAGCGCAAAAATGTCGATATAAAAGCTGAATTACCTAACCCAAATAGCGGCTTTCTGCTGAATTTAATAATATCTATGTTACCAGTATTATTATTGATAGGCGTGTGGGTATTTTTTATGCGCCAAATGCAGGGCGCGGGCCGAGGTGGAGCAATGGGCTTTGGCAAATCAAAAGCAAGACTACTAACCCAAACAGCAGGCAAAATAACCTTTGCGGATGTAGCTGGCGTTGATGAAGCTAAGCAAGATCTAGAAGAAATCGTAGAATTTTTAAAAGACCCAAAAAAATTCCAAAAACTAGGTGGAAAAATACCTCGCGGCGTACTACTCGTAGGCCCTCCTGGCACTGGTAAAACATTATTGGCCCGCTCCGTTGCAGGAGAGGCTAATGTGCCATTTTTTACCATTTCTGGCTCCGATTTTGTTGAGATGTTCGTAGGGGTCGGCGCAAGCCGCGTTCGTGATATGTTCGAACAAGCTAAAAAAAATTCTCCATGCATAATTTTTATAGATGAGATAGATGCTGTAGGTAGGCATCGTGGTGCTGGATTAGGCGGTGGTAATGACGAGCGCGAACAAACCCTGAACCAGCTATTAGTAGAGATGGATGGCTTTCAACCAACGGAAAGCATTATACTTATTGCAGCTACCAACAGACCAGATGTTTTAGACCCAGCTTTGCTACGCCCTGGTCGTTTTGATAGACAGGTCGTTGTGCCCAATCCAGATATCAATGGACGCGAACAAATATTAAAAGTACATGTACGCAACGTGCCATTAGCGCCTAATGTTGATTTACGAGTTGTAGCTAGAGGAACACCAGGTTTTTCTGGAGCAGACTTAATGAATTTAGTTAATGAAGCAGCTTTATTAGCAGCAAGACGCAATAAACGCCTAGTGACTATGCAAGAATTTGAAAATGCTAAAGATAAAGTTATGATGGGTGCCGAGCGCCGCTCCAGCGCCATGAGCGAAGAAGAAAAAACTCTAACAGCATATCACGAAGCCGGCCATGCCATTATAGCATTAAACATGCCCGCAGCGGATCCGGTACATAAAGCAACAATAGTACCAAGGGGTAGAGCTTTAGGCATGGTGATGCAATTACCAGAAGGCGATAAATATTCTATTTCTTATCAATGGATGCTCGCCAGGCTTGCCATAATGATGGGCGGCCGCGTAGCAGAAGAGCTAAAATTTGGCAAAGACCATATAACGGCTGGCGCTTCTTCTGATATCGAACAAGCTACAAAGCTTGCACGCAACATGGTTACACGCTGGGGATTTTCGCCTAAATTAGGCAATGTGGCTTACGGCGAAAATCAAGATGAGGTGTTTCTTGGCCATTCTGTTGCGCGCCAGCATAATGTTTCAGAAGAAACCGCTAAAACTATAGATAATGAAGTAAGAAGGCTAATAGATGAAGGCTACCAAAAAGCTACAGAAATTATGCAAAAAAATGAAAAAGAGTGGAATATTTTAGCCGAAGCTTTATTAGAATATGAAACTTTAACAGGCGATGAAATCAAGGATGTAATAGCAGGTAAAAAACTGAAGCGCTTAGATACAGCGCACCGCGTTACTGCTGAAGATAAAACTTTCGTGCCACAAGTAAGCAAAAATTTTGTACAAGATGAATAACAAATATTTCGGAACAGATGGTATAAGGGGCGAAGCAAATATTCATCCCATTACTCCAGAATTAGCAATGCGCGTAGGTCTGGCCATTGGCATTATCTTTCGCGACAAAACAACCAGCAATCATACTAGCCGAGTGGTCATCGGCAAGGATACGCGCTTGTCTTGCTATATGCTAGAAAGTGCTTTAGTTTCTGGTCTAGCCGCTTCTGGCATGGATGTATTGCTATTGGGGCCGATACCAACACCTGCTGTTTCTATGCTATGTCGCTCAATGCGCTCCGATATAGGGGTTATGATTTCCGCTTCACACAATCCATATTATTATAATGGTATAAAGTTGTTTGATCATGAAGGCTTAAAACTTAGCGACGCTATTGAACGAGAGATCGAAGAGCTTATAGATAGCAAAGATTTACAATCCTTGGCTTTTACCAAAAAACTAGGACGAGTTAAGCGCTTAGATGGCGATATCTACCGCTATGTAGAGTTTGCCAAGCGAACCTTAGATAAAAATATAAGATTAGATGGGTTGCGTATTGTAGTAGATTGTGCAAATGGCGCCGCATATAAGTCGGCGCCCTTAGCGCTTTGGGAGCTTGGAGCAGAAGTAATAACTATACATAACAAACCAGATGGTTTAAATATAAATTTAGATTGCGGCTCAACACATCCAGCTTCGCTTATAGAAAAATTAAAAGAAACTAGAGCCGATATAGGCATAGCGCTTGATGGCGATGGAGATCGAGTTGTAATAGTCGATGAACAAGGTAACATCGTTGATGGAGATAAAATACTTGCTATTCTAGCTAGCCATTGGCAAAAAAATAAAAAGCTTAGTACCAACTGTATTGTAGCTACTGTAATGTCTAATTTAGGGCTTGAGCGTTTTTTAAATAAGCTTAATCTTGAACTCATACGAACCAAGGTAGGGGACCGCTATGTAGCAGAGAAAATGCGAGAACTCGGTTGCAATATTGGCGGTGAACAGTCAGGCCATATTATATTCTCTGACTATGGCGCTACAGGCGATGGATTAATAGCTGCGCTACAAATTCTTGCCTGTGCCGTGCAAAACAATAAACCAATATCAGAATTGTGCAAAGAATTTGAAACAGTGCCACAAATATTAAAAAATGTTAAAGCCAATGGCGCTTCAGCTATGCAATCAGAACAAGTAAAGCAAGCTATAGAAGCTGCGAATACACATTTAGCTAAAGAGGGTAGAATTGTTGTACGGCCATCTGGCACAGAACCATTAGTTCGCATTATGGCAGAGGGCGATAATGTAGCCTTACTCAAACAATCAGTTGATAATATTGTCGAAGCAATACTGGGCTCCAAATAAATCAAACAAACTCTTCAATAAGTTTTCTAATAATGGCTATATCTGCTGGTGGCATTCGTAAATTTTGCAGCTCCAATATTTTAAAAACTTGCAATTTTTGTTGCTCTTTTGCAACTGGAACACCCTGAAATTCATGACATAAAAATATATGTAATAAAAACCCTTCATGCTCTACACTCATATAAGGAGCCGTATTGGTCTCAATATTTACCACTATATCTAATTCCTCCCAAAGCTCTCTGGCCAAAGCTTGATGAATAGTCTCGCCATGTTCAACCTTACCCCCAGGAAATTCCCACATTCCCGCATAGCGTTTACCTAATTTGCGTTGTGACAATAGCACACTATCAGAGCTATCGAATATAACAGCAGCCACTACAACTAATGGCGAATTTTTATTAAACTGCATAATAGGCTTCACTATACAAACACTCAAAGTTAAAGCCTGGCTCTATCAAACCTGCAGGGGCTTTGTACCAAACATACAAAGCTTTATCCTTCACTGCATGAGCAATCACCGCTTCCATAAAGGCCGAAGCTAAACCATCTTGGCTAGGCCAACGATCTATATAAGCAAATCCATTATCCAAAATGTAGCGAGCCCCATAGCTTCTATCAATGGTGCTAAAATAGCATACTTTACCTTTAATTTTACTTATAGATTCAAGCTCCAACCTTACTAAATCTTTAGAAATAGAAAATACTTCTGCGTATTCTTCTGGCGTTAGAGGAGATATTTCTAATAATGAATTAAAGTTTACATCCTTTGCAGAAGCAATAAAAACATTATTTTTTAATATATAATCCAAGGCACCTAAATCCAGCTGCACTGCAATTTCTTTAGCAGCTAATGGAGTTATTCTAAGATAGATCTTTTGGCCTAATTTAACTTTCAATGCCTCCACACGCTGTTTAATATTCACATTGTCTGAAGCATCCAAAGGCGTAATTATTGCCACATCCTTACTACCTAAAGCTGGAAATTCAGCCTTATAGCAACCTACATGCCAAGCACGTTCATAAAAAAAACTATCCGCTGGCCAAGCACGTGCTGACAAAGCTTCTAACCTACGTATTTTAGCTAAATGTTCTATATCAACTACGGTAGTCTGCATTTATTTTCACATATTCTTCTGTAAAATCGCAAGTCCACACTATGGCACAGCCTTGCCCTAATCCTATATCTACTTTAATTTCTATCTGATAATTTTTCATATATTCTGCTACATCTTGTTCTTTATAAGATGAATCTACTACTCCACAATTAGCTATTCTGAAAGGTCCAAAAAAGATAGATAATTTATCTCTGTCAGCTTTTTCCCCTGCCTTACCTACGGCCATTACTACCCGGCCCCAATTAGCATCGTTACCCGCAATAGCAGTTTTTACCAAAGGAGAATTAGCAATTGAAAAAGCTATTTTCTTAGCAGAGCTATCACTAACCGCTCCAACGACTGTTATTTTTATTAAATGTGTAGCCCCCTCTCCATCTTTTACCACAGATAGAGCCAATTCTTGCAAGATATCCTCTAAAGCCTGATAAAAAAGCTCGGCCTCATTATCAGCCAAAGCGCGTTCAACACCAGCAGCCTGACCAGTGGCAAACAACAATATCGTATCAGATGTAGAGGTATCACTGTCCACAGTAATATTATTGAAAGTTTTATCTACCCCTTTCTTTAGCATGCTTTGCAAAATAGGAACAGATATAGAAACATCGGTAACAATAAAACATAGCATAGTAGCCATGTTAGGGGCTATCATACCAGAACCTTTTGCTATAGCATTTATATTAATCTTGTATCCATCAAGCTCCAAACTTCTGGTAGCATATTTAGGATAGGTATCAGTGGTCATTATAGCCTTTGCGGCTTTACCCCAGGCATCCTGCCCGTCTTCAAGCACGGCATTTGATAAAGCAGTTAATATAGGGGCTGGGTTTAATGCCTCCCCTATAACACCTGTAGAAGCCAAATAAACTTCTTCTGCTTTACAATTAGCTACGGTCGCTGCATGTGCGGCAACAGCTTTCGCGGCCTCTGCACCTACCGCACCCGTAAAAGCGTTAGCATTGCCAGCATTTACTACCAACGCTCTAGCTTGACCAAAAGGCAAAATTTCGCGACAATGATCAACAGGAGCTGAGGGGCACAATGATTGAGTAAAAACTCCCGCTACATTGGTGCCAGCATCAAAAACCATAAATAACAAATCATCACGATTTTTATATTTCTGCCCGCAATGCATTGTCGCTATATGTGCCCCTTTTATGAGGGGCATAATTTGCTCAGTTGGCTTCTTCATCAGCATCCTCGCTGCCATTAACAGCAGCCATATTATCAAATTTATCTAGCTCTTTCGCTATAGCATTATTAGGTATTTTTATGTCGGCCTTGCTACGCAAATCGCCTATAGATGCTTTATAACGATCAGAGGCCACTAAATTACGCATATTTTCGCGCATATCTTCAAAAGCGGGCAATTTTTTAATACGTTTATCTTCTAATTTTATAACGTGCCAACCAAACGGGCTTTGAACAGGCATATGAGTATATCCCCCTACTTTAAGAGCAAAGGCCGCTTTTTCAAATGGTTCTACCATTTGGCCATGACTGAAATAGCCTAAATCACCGCCAACAGCGGCAGATCCATCTGTTGAACTAGCTTTTGCTATTGTCTCAAAATTTTCACCCTGCTCTAAGCGCTTAATTATAGCCTCTGCCTCTGGCTTAGTTTTAACGATAATATGTCTTGCATGCACCTCTTCTTCTTTCGGTGTAGCAGCTACTTCTTTATCATAGCGCGCTTTTAAATCTGCATCGCTGATTTTACCAATTATCTCTTGATTAATATACAATTTCTGCAAAACTTCATTACGGGCAAAAGACATCATTTGTTGATATTTATCCCCAGCGGCTAGACCCTTTTGCTCTGCCGCATGAGCTAAAGCGACCATGCTGATATAAATACGCAATGTAGCTAAACGTCGTTTATTCACTGGTAACCGCATAAGGTTTGAATCTAAATTCATAGCCATAACATCTAAATCATGCGCCGTAACAGCTTTGCCCTGTATCACCGCCATAACATCACTATCTTTTATTTCTAGCTCGCTAGCCCCTACTGGCGCTTTAGCTTGAACTGGCGCTGCCATAGTAGCTGCATTAACCCTACCTACGCCACACAGGGCAGTAGACACAAGCAAGGACACTAACAATTTATTCATTTTATAATTCAACCGCATTGATTTAGGCTCCGTAAAAACAATTTATATATCAATCTCAATATAGTTATCAATTTAACTTAAGGAAAGCTAAATTAGCAATATAGCTTATATTAAATATTTACATTTATAATGTAGATATGTAACTAGTCTAATATTATATACTATATATTAATTCAAATATAGCCGCAAAAAGAAAGAATACAAGAATGGCCAGCTTATGGAGCTTAGCACATAAATTATTCGGATCGTCTCACGATCGCCATATTAAAAATTTAATACCCAAAATTACCCAAATAAATTCTTTAGAACCCAATATTCAGGCGCTTAGTGATGAAGAGTTGCAGCGCAAAACTATTGAGTTTAAAGAAAGATTAAAAAAAGGTGAGCCTTTAGATAATTTATTATATGAAGCATTTGCCGTGGTAAGAGAAGCTGCCAAGCGTGTTTTAGGCATGCGGCCATTTGATGTTCAATTGTTAGGCGGCATTGTTCTACACCAACATAGCATAGCGCAAATGCGCACAGGGGAAGGTAAAACCCTTATGTCAACTATGCCAGTATATCTAAATGCATTGAGCGGTAAAGGCGTCCATGTAGTAACAGTTAATGACTATTTGGCTAAACGTGACTCCGAAAATATGGGCCAAATATATAAATTTCTGGGCCTAAGCACTGGCGTTATAACAAACGAAATGGAAAGTAACGCTAGGCGAGCAGCATATAGTTGTGATATTACCTATGCAACAAATAATGAACTAGGTTTTGATTATTTACGGGATAATATGGCTTATGAACTTAGCCAAATGGTACAGCGAGGACATCACTATGCTATTATTGATGAAGTAGATTCGATATTAATAGATGAAGCTCGTACACCGCTAATAATTTCTGGCCCTTTGGAAGATCGTACAGATTTTTATAATTTAATCGATACCTTTATACCTAAGCTAAGCTCTGATGATTTTGAGATAGATGAAAAACAAAAAAGTGCAGTTTTTACCGAAGCGGGTACACAAAAACTAGAACAGATGCTATTTGAAGCAGGCTATTTAAAAGGCGATAATTTGTATGACGCAGAAAACGCCAGTATAGTACACCATATTAACAATGCTCTGCGTGCACATAAATTATTTATGCGTGACAAAGACTATATGGTACGTGGCAGTGAAATAGTTATAATAGACGAATTTACTGGCCGTATGATGCCTGGTCGCCGCTATAGCGAAGGATTGCACCAAGCATTAGAGGCGAAAGAACATGTAACTATACAGCCAGAAAGCCAGACCATGGCTTCTATAACTTTTCAAAACTATTTTCGAATGTATGAAAAACTAGCTGGCATGACAGGAACAGCCACTACAGAAGCAGAAGAATTTAGCAATATCTACAATTTGGAAGTTATAGCCATACCTACAAATCTTCCTGTACAACGTATAGACGCAGATGACGAAATATACCGCACAGCAGCAGAAAAATACGAAGCAATTATAGCAGAAATAAATACGGCACGCGAGAAATCGCAACCAATTTTAGTAGGAACGACCTCCATAGAAAAATCAGAGTATTTAGCCGCCTTATTAAAGCGCAAAGGCATTAAAGACTTTCAAGTCTTAAACGCTCGCTACCATGAGCAAGAAGCCTATATTATAGCGCAAGCAGGCGTTCCTGGCAGTATAACTATCGCTACCAATATGGCCGGGCGGGGTACAGATATTCAATTGGGCGGCAACCTTGAAATGCGAATCGAGAAAGAATTAGCCAATATTCCAGAAGGTGAAGAGCGCAACGCAAAAATAACAGCATTAAAAGAAGATATATCGCAATTAAAGGCCAAAGCAATTGCTGCCGGAGGTCTATATGTTTTAGCAACCGAAAGGCACGAAAGCCGCCGAATAGACAATCAGCTACGAGGCAGATCTGGACGACAAGGCGATCCAGGAAAATCTAAATTCTTTTTATCTTTAGAAGATGATTTAATGCGTATTTTTGGCTCAGAGCGGATGCATGGCATGCTACAAAAACTTGGTCTAAAAGAGGGAGAAGCTATTACTCATCCTTGGATCAATAAGGCCTTAGAAAAAGCACAGACAAAAGTAGAAGCACGGAATTTTGAAATAAGAAAAAATCTATTAAAATATGACGATGTTATGAATGATCAAAGGAAGGTTATATTTGAACAACGTCTAGAAATTTTACAATCTGAACATTTAACCGATGTAATAGAAGAAATGCGCGAAGATGTAATGCATAGCATTACTGCTAAATATATAACTGCTGATAATTATCCTGAACAATGGGACATAGAAAATTTAGCAAAAGAGCTTAAAGAGGCTTTTAATTTAACTTTACCTTTTGCAGAATGGCAAAAAGAAGATGGAATAAACGCAAAAGAAATTGCCCACAGAATTGACAAGGCAGCACAAGCATCGCTAACCCAAAAAGAACAACATGCGGGGCCAGAAATCGTACGCTACTTTGAAAAAACTGTGCTAATAGAAACGATAGATACACTTTGGCGTCAGCATTTAGAAAATCTAGAGCATTTACGTTCGGTAGTAGGGTTCAGAGGATACGCCCAAAGAGACCCATTAAACGAGTATAAAACAGAAGCTTTTGGACTGTTTCAGCAATTACTAAGCCAATTGCGCTATGACGCTATATCAAAGCTTTTGCGCATTGATATAGCAAAGCCAACTACGCCAATTATAGATTTGTCACAGTTGAGGGCTCAGCATGCAGAATTAGGCGAGGAACTCGGACTGCTAGAATCGAATATTACTACGCTGGAAATAGGTGGAGTTACACCGCAAGCTAGAATTCCCAAAGACGATACAAACTGGGGACGGGTAGGCCGAAACAGTCCTTGTCCATGTGGCAGCGGTAAAAAATATAAACACTGCCATGGAAGTTTTGCTTAAAAACTTTGAATTTTATTAAATTCAAACTGCGTTTCAGGCATTTTTACATTATAAAGTACGCCATAATTATCTATAGTATATATGGCGGTACCGCTTAGTGCGGCAGGTACTATTTTTTCTAAAACTGCGCTGCCGAAACATGCTTTTGGATCCTCAGGCAGAACACCAGCAGGGTCAAATTTTTCATTCCAGGCTACAGCTACCACCAACTTATCATCACTAGTAATCTGTTTTACACAACTTACCACAACAGTACCTTTTTCTTGGGCCAAAGCACCAAAAGAAAGAGAATTTATCAAAAGCTCATGTATAGCAAGACCAATATGCAAGGCCGCATTAGGAAAAAAATAAGGATCATCCCCAACTATAGTAAAGCGATGGCTTTCTGTACCTAAATAGGGACTTGTTTGCGATTGTATCAATTCAAAAAATCCAGCCCCACGCCAATTAGAATTAGTCACCAAATCTTGGCTATGCGAAAGAGATTGAAGACGACCTTGAAATTTTTTTAAAAATACTACCGTAGATTCACTAAATCTTGCGGTTTGCGAAGCTATGCTCTGAATAATAGCCAAGAGATTTTTTGACCTGTGGCTAACCTCCCGCAGCAAAACTTTTAAAACTTGTTCGCGCTGTCGTATTTCAGAAACATTAACACCCGTTGTAATTAGTCCAATTATATGCCCCGTATCATCTCTATGTGCATCTATTGAAAATTTATACCAAATATGTTGAGCATTATGCTCAAATCGCAATTCAGTAGTTGCGCATTCTCCAGTAGCTAAAACCTGTAATTTTTTGGTTTCCAATCGCTCTGCTAAATCAGCAGGCAAAAAATCACTGTCTCTACAATCTACACGCCACCGTGCAAGCAAAAATTCTGGTACATTTTCTGCCCAGCGATAAATTAAATCGGTTGTTTGATAAAACACGCAAATGTCTGCACCGGCTATCGCTTGCATTAAAGCACCGATACGTCTTTCATCAATATTTCTATTTTTTACCGCATGTTGTAACATAATGTTGGCTTAAGCAGCGCTAGATGCATTTTCTTGAAAAAACAATGCTTGAGAAATTAATGCCTTTACCATCTCTGGATTGAATGGCTTTGTTACCAAAAAGGTTGGCTCTGGCCTTTTTCCAGTTAATAATCTTTCTGGAAAAGCAGTTATAAAAATCACGGGCAAGTCATTTTGCTTTAAAATATCATTCACAGCATCTATACCAGAAGAATTATCTGCCAACTGGATATCTGCCAAAATCATTCCCGGCTTTTCTTTAGCATAAAGCGCATTTGCTTCATCTCTAGTACGCGCTATGCCCACAACCGTATGCCCTAAACTTTCAGTAAGCTGCTCTATGTCCATGGCGATAAGAGGCTCATCTTCAATAATCATTATTCTAGTGGCAACTTGTTCTGAGATGTCTTTTGATGCTTCACTTATTAATTTTTTCACATCACTTAATTGCAAATCTAAAATTTCAGCTATTTCTGTTTCATTAAAGCCTTCTACAGCCACCAATAAGAATGCCTGTCTTGCGCGCGGCGTTAAATAAGACAATTTAGCATTAGCCCGCTCCTCTAGACCAAATACTGGCAAAGGTTCGGCTAATTTAGGAGAAGTTTGATCAAATAGCTGACAAAATAAATGATATACGCTTATACGGTCGCTAGAAGTTTCAGGAAATATACTAACATCAGCAATCAAAGCTTCTAGCATGGCAGCAACATAGGCGTCACCAGAATTTTGCGAGCCTGTTACAGCGCGTGCAAAGCGCCTGAGATATGGTAAATGCGGTGCGATACGCGTGGACAAAGACATGTTTTACCTCGTAATATAAATAGCTCTATTGATGGCTATCTATATGGTGAAGATAAAAAAGAAAACAAGCCCTTTGCATTTTAAGCGCAATTTACTATTTATTGCTGTATAATAATATTATGTCATGGCTGGAACTTTTAAACCCACAGTTAATTAACCAACCACTGACCAAGTGGCATAATTTAAAAAGCGCATAATGCGGGGGCAAGTAAATGGATACAAAAAAATCCACGGCAGAAAAATCAATGAAAGAGCTTATCGGGCCACATAGCGAAATTACAGCTAAATTGCGCCAATTATATGGCTCTATACAAGAAGAGCCATTACCAACAAATCTGCTAACGCTTCTAGAGCAATTAGATGAGGCAGAGGAAAACGCACAGCAAAATGCCAAGCAATTATAATTTTTTAACCTATGGGATAGTCCTTTGGAATCGCAAACAGAACAAATGCATTATAAAAAAGAGTTTAAAAAAGAGCTCCTAAAAAGCCTGCCAAGCCTACGCGCCTTTGCCGTTTCTTTAGTACGCTGGCCAGACAAGGCAGATGATTTAGTACAAGACACTATTATGAAAGCCTGGGCCAAACAAGATAGCTTTAAAATAGGTACCAATATGAAAGCTTGGCTATTTACCATATTGCGCAACGAATTTTACAGTCAAATGCGGCGCAAAGGCAGAGAGGTACAAGATAGTGACAACACGCTTTCAAATAATATGGCCATACATCCAGCGCAATATGGCTCACTAGATTTACAGGATTTTAAAAAAGCTCTAGATATGCTGCCGCCAGACCAAAGGGAAGCTATAATATTAATCGGGGCTTCCGGCTTTTCTTATGAGGACGCGGCAAGAATTTGCGATTGCGCTGTTGGTACTATAAAAAGTAGGGTAAGCAGAGCTCGAGTGCGCTTACAAGAAATCTTAAAAATCAATGGCGAGTCTGATTACGGGCCAGATAATTATTCCGCTAATATTACTATGCGTTCTTTTAATTAATAAAATTCTTTTTCTACTATTGTTATTTCGCTTAGCTGCCCAAAATTATAATTATGGTATAGTCTGTATACGCGTTTAAATGGCCCATCAATCTAGATGCGCCATCAATTGTAGCTTATGTAATAGCGTTGTTAATCATAAAAACATATATGTTAAACCGGCTGTGACCCATTAGGCTAGTAGATGAGCGCTTTAAATTATAATAGACTTAAGCATCAAGCTTGGCGGCCAGCGCGCCTACTTTTTGCTCTTTCTATTATCCTTACACTGTGTGCCGCAATAGCGATAGCAACATTATATAAATATATAAATGAAGAGCTCAGCTACGTTTCTTCTACATTATACCTACAAAAAAACTATGGAGACGTATTTGCTAAGCTTCTAAAACTACAAAGCGATCAACAATATTTTGTTAAAAGCAAAGATAGCCAAACTTATCAAAGCTTTAACCAAACCTATAATGAACTAAGCGCAATATTACAAAATATCAGCGCTATAAGCTTTTACGCCCCACAATTACGTCCTTGTATCAGCGAATTTGTACGGGCTATAAGTACACAAGCTACCGCTGTAAAAGAAAATATGGATATAGCGCAAAAACTACAATTTAATAATCCTGTAGATTTTAGCAATTATGATTTAAATTTTTCACGTATTATTAATGCATTTGTTCAAAAAGAAAATGCTGTACTGGACAAGCACCAAGAAACAATTAATCACATAAAAAACCTATTTATAATTTCAATGTTAATCTTTATGTTAGGCTTAGCAATATCTAGCATTATCGCTATTCAACATTTTTATAAAGATATTAAACAATTAAATGCTAAGCAAAAGCGATTAAATGATGAAAATTTAGAGCTAGAGTCGAATATACGCCAACGCACTAGTGAGCTAGAAAGCGCTCGCTTACATGCTGAAAAAGAACGACAAAGGGTAGAATTATTACTACAAGATACTAGCCACCGCATAGGTAACTCTCTTGCCACCGTAGCTTCGCTCTTGGGAATGCAAGCCAATAGAAGTAAGAATGAAGAAGTTTCAAATGCGCTGATAAGCGCTCGTGATCGAATTCAAACCATAGCCGCAGCCCATCGACGCTTGCGCCTAGGTAGCGACATGGAAACTACAAAGGTAAATGAATTTTTACAAGCCGTTATCCATGATATAGAATTTTCTATGCCAGCAGATGTAAAAGAAAGAGTACATATAGTAACTCAATTACACCAGTGTTGGTTTTCATCGCGCGATGCCACTACATTAGGCATTGTTATGGGAGAGTTATTAACAAATGCTATAAAACATGCCTTTCCCGTACCTAAAACTGGCGAAATTAATGTATTTTTAGGAAAAAAACATGACAAATTATGTTTAATTATTGAAGATAATGGTATTGGAGTAAAAACTAATAAATCTACCACCAGTGCCGAAGAAAAAATGCATCCAGGGCTCGGCCAATTGGTAGCAAAACAATTATGTATGCAATTTAACTGCGAACCCGTATACGAAGAGTTACCAAATAGCGGTACCAAAGTTACTATAGATTTAAGCAAAGTCGAATCCAAAGAAGAAGGTTAGAGCTTAGCTCAATTTTTTGGCAACAATCATATAGTTTATGGACATATCTTTTGACAAATCCCAACTATCATGCAACGGGTTATAAACAATACCAGTCTGTCCTACTAAATCAAACTTATCTTTATGAAAATAAGCCTTTAACTCATCTGGTGTAATAAATTTATTAAAATCATGCGTGCCTTTAGGTAGCCAACGCAAAATATATTCCGCAGCTATAATAGCAAAAGCCCATGCTTTAAAGCTTCTATTTAAAGTAGCTACAAAAACCACCCCTCCAGGCTTAACCGTTTTGCAGCAACATAACATAAAATTTGCTAAATTATCGACATGCTCAACCACTTCCATATTCAGAACTACATCAAACTCTGCCCCACCTTCGCTTAATTCTTCTAAACTCATAGCTCGATAATCTATGACAAGCCCCATCTTTTCCGCATGTAAACTAGCAACATTAATATTTTTTTCAGCCGCATCTATTCCAACAACGCTAGCTCCAAGCCTAGCAAGGGGCTCACACAACAACCCGCCGCCACAGCCAATATCTAAAATTTTAACCCCTTGCAATGGCAATTCAGAACTAAGCGAAACTCCCTTGTGCTGAGCTACCATTTCTAAAATGTAGCTGATTCTAGTTGGATTAAATTTATGCAAAGGGCGAAATTTCCCCTTCGGGTCCCACCATTGCTCCGCCAAGCGCGAAAATTTTTCTATCTCGCTACCATTAATAGAGGTGGAAGTAAAATTTTTATAAAATTTAGGCATCTTTATTATATTCTAAGAATTATTATTCAATAATATATTATTTTTCTTTAAATTGAAATAAATATTCTGTATTTATACTCTCTTGATTCCTTTTAATAACCGATTGGCATAAGGCAAAACACTCTAATGGCACGTATTGTAATGAAATTTGGGGGCACATCTGTTGCTGATGTAAAACATATACGTAATGTAGCCCAACATATAAAACGCGAAGTGCTGGCTGGCAACGAAATAGTCGTAGTCGTTTCTGCTATGGCTGGTAAAACCAATGAATTATTGGCCTTAGCTCGCGAAGCTTCAGGCAATGTCAAAAAAGCTCTATCGGACAACGCTGAAAAGATGATAGATAGAGAATATGACGTTATACTTTCATCTGGCGAACAAATAACTATAGGACTATTATCGCTTGTTTTGCAAAATATGGGTATCGCAGCCCATTCATGGCTGGGCTGGCAAATACCAATACAGACCGATAACAATTATAGAACAGCCCGTATAAAAGCCATAAATGGAGCCGCCATAATCGCAGAGTTAGAAAAGAAACGGGTCGCCATAGTAGCGGGCTTTCAAGGGCTGAGTCCAGATAACAATATAACCACCCTGGGACGCGGAGGGTCTGACACAAGCGCCGTTGCTATAGCCGCCGCAATTAAGGCAGATCGCTGTGATATATATACCGACGTGGATGGAGTCTATACTACAGATCCACGTATAGAAAAAAAAGCAGTGCCATTAACAAAAATATCGTTTGAAGAAATGCTGGAAATGTCCTCGCTCGGTGCTAAGGTTCTGCAAGTGCGCTCTGTTGAGCTTGCAATGATTCATAAAGTGCGTACTTTCGTACGTTCAAGTTTTACTAAGCCAGATGCAAAGGAATTATTAAATGATAATATTAGCAAGGGAACTCTTATCTGTGATGAGGATGAAATAGTGGAACAACAGATCGTTACAGGCATAACTTTTGTTAAGGATGAGGCAAAAATTACGCTATGGGATATTGCAGATAGGCCAGGCATTTCGGCAGCGATTTTTGGTGCATTAGCGAAGCAATCTACTAATGTAGATATGATAATTCAAAATATTTCCAAAGACGGCTCCACCACCGATATGACATTTACTGTACCATCTGAAGATTTAAATAAAGCAGTGCAGGTTTTACAGAACAAACAAGCGGAAATCGGCTATTCTACTATGCAATATTCTGATGATCTTACCAAAATTTCAATTATAGGCATTGGCATGAGATCGCATGCGGGGGTTGCAGCTACCGCTTTTGAAGCTTTAGCCGAAAAAGCTATTAACATCAAAGCCATAACCACTTCTGAAATAAAGATCTCTATTTTAATAGATTCCGTATATACAGAACTTGCGGTACGTACATTGCATCAAGTATATAATTTAGCTAAAGAAGCAAACTAAACTATATAGATAGGACAAGCTATGGTAAAGCTGCCGCAAGAGCGCATGGAGCAGTTAGAAAAACGATTTTTGCTAATCGAAAATAAAATGGCAAATAATCCCAGCAGCGAAGAATATGTTAAGCTCGCTGCCGAATATGCTGAGCTAGAAACTATTGTTAGTAAAATAAAAGAATTAACTAACGCTAAAACCGAGCTAGATAATATGCAGCAAATGTTGAATGACACCAGCTTGGACCCGGAGTTACGTCAATTAGCGAAAGAAGAAAAACCACAGTTAGAACAACAAATAACGCAGTTAGAGCAAGATTTGCAGCTGCTATTATTACCTAAAGATATAGCAGACGACAAAAGCGCTATCTTAGAAATAAGAGCTGGCACGGGCGGCAGCGAAGCGGCCTTGTTTTGTAGTGAACTATTTCGTATGTATGAGCGCTATGCCAGTGCAAATGGCTGGAAAGTTGAACTAATTTCCAGTAGTGAGGGTGAAATCGGCGGATATAAGGAAATCATAGCGGCAATAGAGGGTAAAGGGGTATTCGCAAAATTAAAGTTTGAATCTGGTGTACACAGAGTACAACGCATTCCACAAACAGAGACTAATGGCCGAGTGCATACCTCTGCCGCCACAGTGGCTGTATTACCAGAAGCAGAAGATATTGATATAGAAATAAAACCAGAAGATATTCGTATAGACACCATGCGTGCTTCTGGATCGGGCGGGCAGCATGTTAATACCACAGACTCAGCCGTACGCATTACCCATTTACCAACAGGGCTTATGGTGGTACAGGCAGAAAAATCTCAGCACCAAAACCGCGCACGTGCCATGCAGGTCCTAAAAACAAGGCTATATGATATAGAGCGTCAAAAGGCCGAAGCAGAACGTTCTGCATCACGCAAGAATCAAGTAGGATCTGGCGACCGCTCGCAACGCATTAGAACCTATAATTTTCCGCAAGGCCGGGTAACAGATCATCGTATTAATTTAACACTTTATAAATTAGACCGTATTATGGAAGGTGATATAGCAGAGCTAATAGATTCTCTGATTGCTGATAATCAAACCAAGCTGCTTAGCGCCATGGATAATAACAGTTGATGACAAGCTCATGCCGCAGCTTAAAGCAGACACAAAAGCACATAAAAGAATTATTAAAAAACGCTGGAATAAGAGAATATAAACAAGAAGTTTTTATCCTCTTAGAGCATTATTGCAATAAAACCAACCTCGATTTTATTATAAACCCCGAAGCAATTATCGATATTGCTCAACTTAAAAAGCTAAACTTAGCCGTGCAGCGCCGTATAAAAGGTGAGCCTCTATACCGCATAATAGGCCATCGAGATTTTTATGGCCTAACTTTACACTTAAGTAAAGATACTCTTGAGCCACGTTTTGACACTGAATGTGTAGTTGAATTAGCTTGCAAACATATAAAACAAAAATACCATACACAAGATAGTATATATTTTTTAGATATAGGGATAGGTAGCGGCGCTATAAGCTTATCGCTTTTGCAATCCTTTTTAAATAAAAAGCTATACGGGCTGGGTGTCGATATTTCTTATAATTGTTTAAAAACTGCACAAAAAAATCGTAACGCATACGGATTTAATAAAGTCTTACAACTAAAGCAAAGCAATTGGTTCAGCCGCGTGAAAGGTAAATTTGATCTAATAATTTCTAACCCCCCATACATAGCAAGCGCAGAAATAGCAACGTTAGACAACATAGTAAAACATTATGATCCAATACGCGCGCTTAATGGCGGTAAGGACGGCCTAAAATTCTATAGACTTTTGGCAAAACAAAGCAAAAATTACCTTAATCCCAATGGCATAATAATAGTAGAAATAGGCGCCAACCAAAAACGCGAAGTAACGGCTTTGTTTACAGAAAATCAATATCAACTGATAGATGAATGCCAAGATTATAACAATATCGACAGGGGTTTGGTTTTCGCTTAATGTTCAAAAGGGCATTTTACCATTATAGTATCTTCACGCTCTGGGCTGGTAGATAATAATGCCACTGGTGCGCCAATCAAATCTTCTATAAAGCGTATATATTTAACAGCTTTAGCTGGCAAATCACGCCAATTACGTGCGCCTTGTGTTGAACAATCCCAGCCCTCAAAACTTTCATAAATAGCTTTCACTCGCTGTTGCATAGCCATGGAGCTAGGCAAATAATCTATTCTTTTCCCGTCTAGCTCGTAGCCTATACATATTTTGATTTCTTTTAATCCGTCTAGCACATCCAATTTTGTTAACGCAATACCGTTAATACCGTTAATAGTTACCATCTGACGCACCAATACTGCGTCAAACCAGCCGCAGCGCCGCTTACGTCCGGTCACCACACCAAATTCATGCCCTTTAGTGCCTAAAAATTCACCTATTTCATTTGTTTGTTCAGTTGGAAAGGGCCCCTCTCCAACGCGAGTAGTATAAGCTTTTACTATACCCAAAACATATTGTATAGCCTGCAAGCGAAGTCCACTGCCTGTAGACGCCTGGGCCGCAATGGTATTTGAAGAGGTTACAAAAGGATAAGTGCCAAAATCATTATCTAACAAAGCGCCTTGCGCACCCTCAAATAATATACGAGCTCCACTCCTAGCTTTTTGATCTAATAAAAACCAAGTATTGTCAATAAATGGCAGCATGACATCCGCAATTCTCAATAATTCTTCATAAAGAGCCTGTGGTTGAATCTCTGCTAAACCCAACCCTCTACGCAAAGCATTATGATGCGTAAGTAAACGCTCAACTTTAGGCATTAATGCATCTTTTTCTGCTAAATCAATAACCCTTATCGCCCGACGCCCCACCTTATCCTCATAAGCTGGGCCTATACCACGCTTAGTAGTACCTATTTTTAACCCGCTACTTGCCTCTTCACGGAAAGCGTCTAGCTCTCTATGCAAAGATAAAATCAAAATGGCATTTTCAGCAATACGTAAATTTTCAGGTTTTACAACAATATTCTGAGTTTTTAATTTCTCGATCTCTGCCATAAAATGATATGGATCTATAACCACCCCATTACCTATAACCGCCAATTTGCCGCGCACAACCCCAGAAGGCAATAGAGATAATTTGTAGCTAACACCATCAATAACCAGCGTATGACCCGCATTATGCCCCCCCTGATAGCGTACTACCACATCAGCACGCTGCGAAAGCCAGTCTACTATTTTTCCCTTGCCTTCATCGCCCCATTGTGCGCCAACCACCACCACATTAGCCATATCAGCCTCCACCACATAAAGTTATAATATTAACCATATATAATTTTTAAGCAAAATTATAGTTTAAATTATGTTTTGCCTCAAAAAAAGTAAAATCCAACCATTCACAAAGAGCGCGTAAATCATCTGCCTCTATAGATGCGCCTGTCCATATACGAAAGCCTAGAGGGGCCTCCCTATGATTCCTAATATCATAGGCAATATTCAAACATGCCAAGCGATTTAACATATTTTCTATAAACTCCCTTTGCCCCTCTATAGTTAATCGCGTTATATCCGGATCGATTATACGCAAACATTGTGCAGTTTTAGCTCTTAGCGCCTCTTCTTTTACTATATAATCAAGCCAAGTACTAGCTTTTACGTAATCCGCAACGATCTTAGCATTATCTAACGTTTTTGCTATCAACGCAGGCACACCACCAGTAGCTTTTACCCAAAGCAAGCTATCTAAATAATCTTCAATACACAGCATAGATGGGGTATTAATAACTCGCCCTTGAAAAAGCTCGTAATCTATGCACTTATCCTTTTTCAAACGTAAAATTTTAGGTATAGGCCAAGACGGCGAGTAAGATTCTAAGCGCTGTAAAGCCTTAGGGCTTAAAATAATTATGCCCTGATTTGCTTCAGCGCCTAGCGTTTTTTGACAGGAAAAGGTAACTACATCCAAGCGCGAAAAATCTAACTCTTGAGAAAATGCTGCCGCACTGGCGTCACAAATAACTAATCCTTGCCTTTCTATGGGAATGAAATCTATCTTAGGCAAACTCATGCCTATAGTAGTGCCATTTAACACAAATACAAAATCTTTTCTAAAATCTATACCGCTAAGCTGCGCAAACAATTTATTGTCAGCGAATATAGTCTGTACATCTACTAATTTAAGCTCTACGGTAATATCATGCAGCCATTCTTTTGCAAAATATTCATAAAGCAAGATAACCACTGGATTTGGGCCCAACAAATTCCATAAAGCCATTTCCATCGCACCCGTGTCTGATGCTGGAACCAGGGCAAGCTTATAGTCATCTGGAACTTTTAATAATTCTCGAGTTAATTTTATAGCCTGACGTAATTTTGCTTGGCTAAACTCAGAACGATGCGATCTTTCAATTGCGGCATTAGCTAAAGATAATAAAGACCAATTTGCATGTTTTTTACAAGGACCAGAAGAAAAATGCGGGGAAGATGGTCGTAATTTGGGCATGGTAATCATTCTACAGCTCTCAAAAATAAAATAAGCAATCGAACATAATATATAAGAAAAGAAAAATATTAATAGTTTTTTCGTTTTACTACTAGACTAGTTAACACGAATGTTGTAAATCATATTATTAAATATGCCCAGATAGCTCAGGTGGTAGAGCAGCGGACTGAAAATCCGCGTGTCCGTGGTTCGAGTCCGCGTCTGGGCACCACTTGTTATTATTCCATGCTACGATTTACCTGGCGATCTGTATTCCGAATTTGCCCACTGCCTTTTAGCTTATTGGTAGGACAGCTATAATATGGCCGACTTTAAAGTATTACTAAAAAAAACTATAGAAAAACGCGAGCAAACTACACCAAGTTTTCGCCGAAGAGTGTATAGGGAAGCCAAAGAAAATCTGCGAAAAATTTTAACCTCCTATGATTGCGCTCCAGAAGAAATTGAAGAGCAAATACATGAGCTTGAAAAGGCAGCTATAGAAATTGAAGCAGAATTTTCTGCGCAACAAAAAGCTTCTATCATAAGCTTAAAAAACAATACTAACAAAAAAGTTAATCTAACAAATTTAAACCTTTCTACGATTTCCGCGCGTGAAGAAAAAACTAGAACCCTCGCCACACCGAATCCGCATAAAGAAAAAATCTTTAAAATCTTTACCCTAGCGCAAAATCGCTCCAAAATGCAATCTGCTGCAAAACTCAGAAAGGTAATAACCTACTCTTCTATCGCTGCTATTTTATTTATTTTGCTAAGCTTATATAGCGGATGGCGCTTTTTTGCCCATAGCAATCGTCCAACCATAAAAAAAACCCCCATTAATACTGAAATGACAAAAAGCTCTGCTGTGAAAAAGTTTGAAGGAAGACTTACAACAAGCTCAAAGACTATATCAGCTACCCCCTCTACGCAACCAATTATACCCACAAATTATGACGTGGCCAATTATTTAGATAAAGCTACCAATAAAGAACAGCCAGCGCACTTATCTTGGGATCTTATTACAAGACCTAGCACTCTAGGTGACGATTCCGTAATAATCGCACGTATAGATGCAAATGAAGGAAATACACAATTAAGATTTAGTTTAAAACATAACAAAGATAGCGCATACAATGGCACCTATTCTATAGAAGTAATTTATAATGACGCAGAGCATATGGCAGATAAAGCGGAGCTCACATTGCTAAATAAAAATAATCAACCAGATATGCAATTGCAAAATCTAAATTACTATCATCCGCAGCCGCATAAATTTGTCTATAGTTTTGGTAATAACGCAACAAAACAGCCAAATAATTTACAGCGATTATTGCAAGCAACTGGATTTAAGCTACAATTTAGCTATAAAGATAAAGTTGAAGCAGATATTAGCTTTACTAAACTTAAAAACGGCCAAGAGCTTTTTGATAATATAGTAAAAAAATGGGATTAAACGCCTGAATGCTCGCGCATAAAATTTTGTACTTTTTCGAAAGCACGCACTTCTATTTGCCGCACCCTTTCGCGACTAACACCAAAATCAAGCGCTAGCTCTTCTAGTGTAGTAGTTTTTTCATTTAACCTTCTAGCGCGAAAAATATCTGCCTCGCGCTGTGTTAACTGCTCAATAGCCTTATTCAACATTTTGTGTTGATAGGCTTTTTCATTTTCGTCAATTAATATTTCTTCTTGATTTTGCTTGTCGTCTACTAGCCAATCTTGCCATTGTAGACTTTCGCCCTCGCCCGATTTTACAGTAGCATTTAAAGAGCTATCACCGCCTAAACGCTGATTCATTGATACTACTTCCTGTTCGGAAACATTAAGATTATTAGCTATAAGTTTTATTTGCTCTTCATTTAATCCTTGATCGTCAAAAGCAGAAATTTTATTTTTAATCTTGCGCAGATTAAAAAACAATTTTTTCTGATTCGTCGTGGTGCCTAATTTAACTAAGCTCCACGAACGCAATACATATTCTTGAATAGCAGCTTTTATCCACCACATCGCATAGGTGGCTAAGCGAAACCCTTTATCTGGCTCAAACTTTTTAACAGCCTGCATCAATCCTATATTGCCTTCTGAAATCACCTCACCTATAGGTAGCCCGTAACCACGAAACCCCATAGCAATCTTTGCAACCAAACGCAAATGGCTAGAGACTAATTTATGGGCCGCTTCTAAATCGCTATGCTCTTGATAGCGCTTAGCTAGCATATACTCCTCATCTGCTGCTAAAACAGGAAACTTATTTATCTGCGCTAGATAACGTGCTAGCGAATTATCGCCCACATTTACTAAAGAAGCTGCGGTCCTTACTTTCAAGATTTTAACCCTCTTATCGCCTTTTTATCTAATAATTATACTAACATAATTTGCTTAACTATAGCGTTAATTATAATTAATTTTTCGCATAACTGCACTATTATGTAATTGATCTAATAAACTAGCCATATCTGCTGGCAATTTTGCTATAAAATTCATTAATTTTTCGCTTCTAGGATGTATAAATTGTAAGTATTCTGCATGCAAAGCTTGCCTGTGCAGAAAAGACTCTAGTTCAAATGGTAACTTAAGCGCTTTTGTTTTAAACCCGCTGCCATATACCGTATCGCCTAATAAAGGGCAATTAATATGCGCCAAATGCACTCTTATCTGATGGGTACGGCCAGTTTCTAAGCTGCACTCTACTATACTTACCAAAGGCTCATTATTTTCTATACTGCAAAAGCTAGCGAGTAATTTATAATGCGTCACGGCATGTTTAGCGCCGCTACTATTGGCTTGCACAACGGCGCGCTTGGTTCTATCTTTAGTTGATCTAGCCAGATAAGTATTTATAATGCCTATGCGCTCTTGTGGCGCTCCCCAAATTATAGCCACATATCTGCGCTGTAAGTAGCCCTGCCGACCGTGATCTAAAAATTGCTCGCTTAAATGCCTGTGCGCCATATCATCTTTAGCCGCTATCATTACACCACTAGTATTTTTATCTAACCGATGCACTATACCCGGTCGCTTTACACCACCAATTCCCGATAGGCTGTCTGCACAATGATGCAATAAAGCGTTTACCAAAGTACTATCATAATTGCCAGCGCCAGGGTGTACAACTAACCCGGCTGGTTTATTTATCAGTATAACGTCCTCATCTTCATATAATATATCTAAAGAAATGTTTTGAGCCACGGGTTGAGCTGCAATTGGCTCTGGCACCACGATTTTGATAAGCTCTTGCCCTTGCAGCTTACGCTTTGCGCTTGTAGCGCAAATATCATCTAAATAAACGTTACCATTTTTTATAAGAGTTTGTAATTGTGAGCGCGAGAAATCGCCCTGCAGCGCATCAGCTAGCCATTGATCTAGTCTTTTGCCTATAGCTGCTTCATCTGTATGTAACTGTAACAATATTTACCCTTTTATTTACTATTTTGACTTATCTTAAAATCGATTTAAATAAGCTTTGCAAAGAATTTTGGCTATGCAAGATCCAACTATAGAAAATATACGCAAACGTCTTACCCGACTCATGTTAGTATCTATAATTATCACATTAACGTTATTAGCTAGCGTAGTTATTACTCTAATATATAAATTAAACCATTTAGATAATCATTATATAAGTCAACAAACTATAGAATTACCAGCGGGAGCAAAAATAATTAGCCAAAGCTTAAATCAACAAACTATAGCCTTACACCTTAAGCTTAGGCAAAATAAAGAAGCTATATTATTATACGATTATAAAAAAGCTCGCATTCTTAGCGAATTATTGGTACATATGACGCCTTAAATTGTAGCTTAACCAGCCGCGCATAGGCACCATTTTTTTCCAATAATTCTTTGTGATTACCATATTCTATTATCTGCCCCTTATCCAATACAAAAATTTGCTCCGCATTTAAAACCGTAGCAAGCCTGTGCGCTATAATTAAAACCGTTTTATGCTTGCTGAGCCTTTCTAAAGCTTCTTGAACATAGGCCTCGCTATTAGCATCTAAAGCAGAGGTCGCTTCATCCAATAGCAAAATAGGGGCGTCCTTTAAAAAAGCTCTGCTCAAGGCAATACGCTGTTTTTGCCCGCCAGAAAGCATCAGGCCCCGCTCACCCACTACAGTATCAAATCCTTTTGGCAAATCAGCAATAAACTCATATGCCTTGGCTTTACGCGCAGCAGCCTCGATGTCCAACCAAGTCGCCTCTGCCTTTCCCATTGCGATATTTTCATAGATAGTTCCGTCAAATATTGCATTATCTTGACTGACATAGGCTATATTTTTACGCAAAAACTGCACTGGTAAGTTTTTTATATCTACACCGTCCAACAAAATTTTACCTTGTTGTATGCCATAAAAACGTAATAATAACGAAAATATAGTAGTTTTACCAGCCCCAGTTTTACCTACAAAAGCTACTCTTTGGCCAGCTTTTATAGCTAAAGATAAATTATCTAAAACCAAATGATCCGGCCTAGCACTATAAGAAAAAGCTACGTTTTGAAAATTTATATCCCCCCTAGCAGTTAGAGTAGAAGAATCATTAGCTATAGCTAAATCTTGTTGTTTTTCTTCTTTTGATAATTCATATAACCGCTCTAAAGCACCTAAAGCTTGCATTAATTGTGAGCCCACTTCGGCCAATTGACCAAAAGAGCTTGCCGAAAAAAGAGCGTATAAAATAAATTGCCCTAACTGACCAACACTCAAGCGATGCGTCAAAACATCCATAAAGCCTAAATATAAAGTTGCTATAACGCTCGCAAATACAAAAAAAATTGCTCCGCCAGTAAGCAAAGCTCGGAGCCAAACAGAGGACAAAGCAGCCTGAAAAGCAGACTCAAGCAAAGCAATAAATTTATTATATAATAAAGTTTCATTAGTATAGCTATTTATGGTTTTGATATTAGCAATAGCTTCTGCAGCCAAAGAATTTGCTGCTGCTAAATCATCTTGCGCCAAGCGTGCCTTCACTCTTACCTTACGAGCCAACAAAATAATTGGTACTAAAATAATTGGTACAATCGACAATTCTAATAGCGACAAGCGATAGCTAGTTATAAACATCATAACAAAACCACCAATTGCCATAAGAAAATTGCGTAAAGCAATAGAAGAAACAGAAGCTATGGCATCTTTTACTTGTGTCGCGTCTGCTGAAAGACGAGAAACAATTTCCCCAGAGCTAGCCGAGTCAAAAAAGCTCATCGGCAAAGTTAAAATATGCCCAAAAATATCACTGCGCATAGAATTTACAATATTTTCGCCCAATATAGAAACACAAAAATAACGCAACGCCGAGGCTACTGCCAATAGCAAAGCTAAGAGTAATAAAAATGAAAAATGAAAAGCTATGTCTTTAAAGCCATAATCAAGCATATTACGAACAACTATAGGCAATATAAGCATAATTACAGCAGCCATTATAATAGAGCCAAGCGCTCCGGCAAGCAATAATTTGTAGCGCCATAAATAAGTCAGCAAAAATGCAAATGGGGATTTAGCTGCAATTTTTTGCGAAACCCGCTGCATACAGATTTAAATCCTTGTATATTACCAATTTTTCTATATAATATCTTTTAAATACTAATTTATGAGGGATATTGCAACATGAAAGCTAATATACATCCAGATTACCACTCGATTAAAGTTGTAATGACCGATGGTACTGAATATTTTACTAAATCTACCTGGGGCAAAGAAGGCGACACTTTAAACCTGGACATTGATTCTAAAACTCATCCAGCCTGGACAGGAAACATGCAATCTTTAACGGAACGTGGCGGGCAGGTTTCTAAGTTTAAAAATAAATTTGGTAATCTCGGCATATAAATTTTAATTATAGAGAATAGGACTCCGCTAAAAGCCTATTCTCTATGCTTCTGAGAGTTTTTTTAACAGCTCATCACTAATTTCAAAATTTGCGTAAACATTTTGCACATCATCGTCTTCCTCTAAAACCGTAATCAAGCGCAATACCGAGCGAGCCTTGTCCTCATCCAATGCAACGCTGTTCAAAGGTTTCCAAACGGTTTTTATAGAATCAGCTTCTTTTAGCTTACCTTCCAAGACCTTGGATACTTCCCCCAAATCTTCAAAAGCGCAAACTATAGTATATACACCGTCTTCCAAAGTTACATCCTGAGCACCAGCAATAATCACTGCCTCCATTACATCATCTATATCCCCAACAAAAGATGGGTATATAATCTCGCCAACACGATTGAACATAAAGCTAACAGACCCAGTTTCGCCCAACGCCCCACCAGCTTTGGTGAAGGCTGCACGTATATTAGAAGCAGTTCTATTACGATTATCTGTAAGCGCTTCTACAATAAAGGCAACCCCGCCAGGGCCATAGCCTTCGTAACGCACTTCGTCATAATTCTCTGACTCATTGCCAGAAGCTTTTTTTATAGCCCGCTCAATATTATCCTTAGGCATAGATTGCACTTTAGCATTTTGAATAGCTAAGCGCAGCCTGGCGTTCATATTAGGATCTGGAGCGCCCATTTTAGCCGCAACAGTAATTTCGCGTGCTAATTTAGAAAAAATCTTAGATCGTATAGCATCTTGTCTGCCTTTACGATGCATAATATTTTTAAACTGTGAATGACCAGCCATAATCTACATTATCTCCCCGAATATCTTTAAAGTTATAAAATATTTTATAAAATTTTACAACTCTATTCTTCCCAAATTAGCGGCCTAGCTTCTTGTAAATGGGCCCCTATCCTTATAGGCGCTACATATTTAGCTAAGCCTGTATTATCACAAATTTCAACACATAAACCGCTTAAAGTGGCTGGACCTTTAGCCGCCTCATACCGCTTCCTTACTATCTTACCAACAAATCTATTTATTGGCTCTTCTTTTTCCATACCCAGAGACGAATCATAATCACCACACATACCAGCGTCTGTTATATAAGCTGTACCATATTTTAAAATTTGCGCGTCTGCGGTTGGTATATGCGTATGCGTGCCCACAACAACGCTAACCCGGCCATCTAAAAAATGCGCAAAACATTGCTTTTCACTAGTAGCTTCTGCATGGAAATCAAATATTATAGCGTCCACCTCCTCGCCTAAAATACAATTAGCAATCAATTGTTCAGCAGCGGCAAAAGGGTCGTCCAAATCCGGATGCATAAAAACACGACCCATAATATTTGCCACTAAGATTCGTGCTCCATTTTTTGCCGTGTAAATATTCGCTCCCTTACCGGGCGTGCCTAAAGGGTAATTTACAGGGCGTAAAAATCTCTCATGCCTACTAGCAAAAATCAACGCTTCTTTTTGATCAAAGACGTGATTTCCTGTTGTTACCACATCACAACCAGCGCTTATCAGTTGGTTATAAATCTTTTCTGTAATGCCAAAGCCCCCAGCCGCATTTTCACCATTAACCACCACAAAATCCAATTTATATTTGGTAATTAAGCCTGGTAATTTATCGCACACCATATCCCTGCCTACATTGCCAACCACATCGCCTAAAAATAAAAATCGCATAATTAAAACATTCTTGTCCCTATATTTTCACTCTGTATATGTAGCAAATAATTTGGCGTTAATACAGCATCCAAAATTTTATCATGTGGCTCTACCATAATTGTATCAATCAGCTGCATTTCAAAAGCCACTCCTATCAATAAAGGCTTTTCCATAAGAGATGCAATATATCTATCATAAAATCCTCCGCCATAGCCTAAACGATGTCCTTTTTTATCACAAGCCAACAAAGGCAATAATATAATGGCTGGGTATAAAATCGCTGCATCATTACTGGGCCCAAATATCCCAAAAGGCCCACGCTCTAGCTTTCCTAGTTCAGAAAAAGCAAAAGCGCGAAAATGCATAATTTTTTTATTTGCTAAAGTGGGCAAGCAAAGATTCGCACCAGCTTTTTGCAACTCATAGAGCAAAGATATAATATTTAACTCGCTAGCTATAGGCCAATAGCCAGCAACCACTGTGCCAGCGCGCTTTATAAAAAAAGCTAAATCTTTGGCTCGTAAGCTAATTTGGTTTGCAGCTACAGCACGCTCACTTTTATCAATAGTCCCGCGCTTCTGCAACATAACCCGACGTAATTGCTGCTTTGCTGTGATTGCCTCATGCATTTTTATGAGGCCTTTCGGATAAAAAGTGGCGTCCACAACAATCGATGAAAGAACTGATCCAGGGAGCCTACTAGGTAGGTGGGCACCATATAGTAAAGCCCGCAAGCTAAACCAGAGACAGTTCCCTTTTGGATCATTAAGGCCCCTGGGATTTTAGCTTTCTGTCGTAAAGTGCAGAGCGCCATTGACTAATATAAGCAAGTTTAAACTCTTTTACCAGTGGTAAAAGAAAACAAAATCACAATCAGCTCAGCCTTGGCGAGCCTTAAACCGTGGAGCTGTTTTATTTATGATATAAACGCGCCCTTTACGACGAATCAAACGGTTGCCACGATGGCGCGCCTTAAGCGCTTTTAGAGAATTTTTGACTTTCATAACTATCACCAATAATATAAATTACATATATTTATACATATATTGCAAACTATTGTCAAATAGCATCTTCTTTACTATGCCTTTTTATGGTAAATTAAGGTAAAGATCCTCGGGGGAAAAGAACATGCATAACATACCGCAAAAGATGAAGGCTATAGAAATAGCTGAACCAGGCAATGCTAGTGTCTTAAGAAAAATAGAAATAGAAATACCGAGTTTTGCAGAATATGAGATATTAATTCACACCCATGCCGCGGGCGTCAATAGACCAGATATTGTACAAAGAAAAGGATTATATCCACCCCCACCTGGAGCTTCCAGCTTACCAGGACTTGAAGTTGCTGGCATAGTTGTGGCCATAGGAGCGAAGGTTAGCAAATATAAAATCGGCGACCCTGTATGCGCCCTTTTAGCTGGCGGAGGCTATGCAGAATATGCCGTAGCTCACGAAGATGTTGCCTTGCCCATACCAAAAGGGATAAACTTTGTTGAAGCAGCCGCCATTCCAGAAACCTTCTTTACGGTTTGGAGTAACCTTTTTGATATTTGCCACTTTAAGGCTGGCGAAACGCTACTTGTTCATGGCGGAACCTCTGGTATTGGCGTTAGCGCAATAGCCTTGGGCAAAGCTTTTGGAGGCAAAGTAATAATTACAGCGGGAAGCGAAGATAAATGTAGCTTTTGCCACTCATTAGGAGCTGATTTAGCTATAAATTATCACACCCAAGATTTTGTTAAAGAAGTTCTTAACTTTACAGAAAATAACGGCGTTGATGTGATAATCGATATGGTCGGAGGTGATTATGTTAATAAGAACTATAAGATAGCGGCAAATGATGGACGCATATGCCAAATCGCTTTTTTAAATGGTAATTTAGCCGAAATTAATTTAAATTACATTATGCGCAAAAAATTAATACATACTGGGTCTACGCTACGCGGACAAAGCATTGCCTTTAAATCGGCTATAGCAAAGCAATTATCGCAAAAAGTTTGGCCATTATTTGAAACTAAAACTATAGTACCAATCATAGATAAAATTTTTGCCATTGATGATGTACAAGCTGCGCATAACTATATGGAAAGCGGGAAACATAAAGGAAAAATAATTTTACAACTATAATATATTGACCTTAGAGCAAAACAGTTTATAAAATATACGCTATAATTAAAAAGGATTATAAAAAATGGCTGCACAAATTATTATGCCAAAAGCTACGGCTGTATGGCTGATAGACAATACCTCATTAACTTTTGACCAAATCGCTAATTTATGTAATTTGCATCCCTTAGAAGTTAAAGCTATTGCCGATGAAGAAACTACACAGATTATCCGCGGAATAGACCCAATAATAGGCGGCCAACTTTCTAGAGAAGAGATAAGCAAAGGCGAAAAAGATCCAAATTATCACTTGCAATTATCAACATCGCAAGCTCATCTGCCCGCAAAAAAACAAAAAGGAAAGCGCTATACTCCATTATCAAAACGGCATGACAGACCAAATGCTATTTTATGGCTAATACGCAATCATCCAGAACTAAAAGATGCACAAATCACACGCCTATTAGGTACAACTAAATCAACTATTGAGCAGGTGCGCAATAGAACGCATTGGAATTCGGCAAATTTAGTTGCAGCCGACCCTGTAACTCTGGGTCTCTGTTCACAAATAGATTTAGATGCTGAAATAAAAAAAGCTGCCACAATAGCCGCCACGCAGCAAAAAACTAACTCTACCTTATTGCCCGCTTCCTTTACAGAACGCCTAGATATATTTGGCGACGATATGCCAGATAAAAACGAGTAGCAAACAATAACAGCGTGAATTATTGCGATGTTTCCTCGTGCAGCGACCATTTACCTTGCGCAGCTAGAAAATTCATTCTGGCACGTTTTTCAAATGCTTGCTGGGCTAGCGCAACATTTTCTTTACGACCAGCCCACGCCTTTAACGCGGGTGCTTGTAGCGCACGGCCGTAGGAAAAACTTAATTTCCATGGTAGGTCAACTTGGCGATTCATGATATCAAGATGTTCTGTAGCTTCTATTTCGCTCTGCCCACCGGACAAAAAGGCTATACCAGCCACGCTTGCTGGCACCACATTTTTTAAACACGAAATTGTATTAGCCGCTACTTGTTGAGCAGAAGCTATACGATTATTCATACCGTCTATAACCATATTTGGTTTTAGCACCATAGCTTCAAACTTTACCCTAGCGACAAACAATTCTTCAAACACAGCATGTAGCGTAGCTGTAGTCACATCATAGCATCTAGCAATATTATGTGTGGCCGGGGGACTGTCCATTAAAATTTCTGGTTCTACAATCGGCACTATACCATTTTCCTGGCACAAAGCTGCATAGCGCGCCAAGGCTTGGGCGTTTTGCCGCAAGGCGCTATAGCTAGGTAAGTCCTTATCATTTATAGCTATAACAGCTCGCCATTTTGCAAAACGCGCACCTATAGCATGATACTCTTTAAGCCTTTCACGTAAATTATCTAGGCCCTCTGTAATAGTTTCATTAGCAAAATTAGCTAAAGATTTTGCTCCTATATCTACCTTTATGCCTATTAAAGCCCCAGCCTCGGTTATATAATCAGTCAACATGCGACCATCTGCTGCTTTCTGGCGTATGGTTTCATCATACAATATAACACCTGATATATAATTCTTCATAGCATTAGAAGTACGAAACAACATTTCCCTGTAATCACGACGAGATTCATAAGTAGAATCTACACCTATAGCCACAAATCGTTTAGTTATTGTCGCGTTACTCTCATCGGCTGCTAAAATACCTTTTCCATCACTTACTAAGTAATTAGCTATAGTTTCAATATTATCTAGCATATATCCCCCTTTTTTATTTGCTAAGCGCTGCTATACCAGGCAAAGTTTTACCTTCCATCCATTCTAAAAATGCACCCCCCGCCATAGATACATATGTAAATCTGTCAACCGCACCCGCCTTACTAAGTGCATATACTGTATCACCACCGCCAGCGATAGAAAGCAACCGACCGTTTTTAGTACGCTCTGCAACCCATTGCGCTATTTCTGTAGTACCCTTATCAAATGGCTTTAACTCAAAAGCGCCCATAGGTCCATTCCATATTAAGGTTTCACTAGCAGCTAAAATCTCTATAATAAACTTAGTAGTCTCTGGGCCAATATCAACTATCATGGCCTCTCTTGGCACTCTATTTACAGACATCACTTCATGTCTAGTATTAGCTACAAATTCATAAGCAACCACGACATCGATAGGTAAGATAATATTACAGTCTAATTCAGCAGCCTTATCCAATATCATATTAGCCTTATTTAAAGCCTCTGGCTCATACAGCGATTTTCCAACAGCAAGCTGTTTAGCAGCTAAAAAACTATTTGCCATGCCGCCACCTATAATCAAATTATCTACTTTCTCCATAAGGCTAGATAATAAGTCAATTTTTGTAGAGATTTTAGCGCCGCCCACAATAGCCGTTACTGGCCTAACTGGCTGCTCTAAGCCTGTGCGCAATGCCGACAATTCTTGACCTAAAGCAACACCTGCATAAGCAGGTAATAATTGTGCAATAGCCACAATAGAGGCATGTGCTCTATGCGAAGCTGAGAAAGCGTCATTTACGTATACATCTCCGTAAGTTGCCAATTTTTTAGCAAATTCTATATCATTTGTTATCTCGCCAGAATAAAATCTAGTATTTTCCAACAAATATAAACCAGATCCGTTAACTGGCACAGGAAAACCAATATCATCAATAAAACTCACCCGCATACCCAAAACTTCTTCTAAGGCAGGAATAATTTGCTTTAGCGAATATTCTGCTTGTCGCTTACCTTCTGGCCGGCCAAAATGCGAGCACATAACTATTTGTATATTTTTTGCTAAAAGCTTAGATATAGTCGGTATTACACGCTCGATACGCGTAGTATCTGTAACTCGTCCCTCGCTAAACGGCACATTTAAATCAAGCCGCACTAATGCGCGATTCACATCATCGGAAATTTCATCTAAAGTTTTGAAACGCATGCCATTTTCCTCAAGTATTTTTCATAGCTACCGCAACATCCAACATCCGATTAGAAAAGCCCCATTCATTGTCATACCAGGCAACCACACGACAAAATTTATTATCCATTACTCTAGTCTGATCAGCATGAAAAATAGCTGAATGCGGGTCATGCACAAAATCGCTACTCACCAATTTTTCTTCTGTATAGGCAAGTATAGTTTTCATATCGCCATACGCAGCGGCTTTCATAGCTTCATTGATCTCTGTTACGCTAGTCGATTTTTTAGCAGTAAAAGTAAAATCTATTAAAGAAACATTTGGGGTAGGCACGCGTATAGCTACCCCATCTAGTTTACCAGCTAGCTCTGGCAATACTAACGACACAGCTTTCGCAGCGCCAGTAGAGGTAGGTATAATAGAGCAAGCAGCCGCGCGAGCACGATAAAAATCCTTATGCGCACTGTCTAAAGTAGGCTGATCACCAGTATAGGAATGGATGGTTGTCATAAAGCCATGCTCTATCCCCACATGCCTATCCAAAATTTTTGCCACTGGTGCCAAACAATTAGTAGTACAAGAAGCGTTGGAAACAATAATATGCTCATTTGTAAGCTCTTTATTGTTAACACCGTAAACTACTGTTAAATCTGCCCCTACCGAAGGCGCTGAAACCAAAACCTTTTTAGCACCAGTTTGTAAATATGCAACAGCCTTATCGCGACTTGTAAACACGCCAGTACATTCTAATACTATATCTATATCCAAATCTCGCCAAGCTATTTGGCTAGGGTTTGATTCAGATGTAGCTCTTATAGTTTTACCAGCTATAATAAAGGATTTTTCTGTAACCTGCACAGGGTAAGAAAAACGTCCATGTACACTGTCATATCGCAATAAATGAGCATTTATCTCATTATCACTGCGACTATTTATAGCAACTAACTCTATATCATCGCGCTTATTTTCAAAAATAGCCCGCGTGACAGTACGACCAATACGGCCAAACCCATTTATAGCTATACGCGCTTTCATCGCTTTCTCCTACATTTAAATCTTTAGTCCAAAACTGGGTCTCGTTGCAAACGCCTATCCCTTACTAAACTAACTATATGTTCTGGCGTAATACCGAAATGCTCATAAAGCTGCTTTAATGTACCACTAGCGCCAAAACTATTTAACCCAACAAATATACCATCTAGACCTATAAATCTAGACCAACCAAGCTCGATTGCAGCTTCTACCGCTACCTTTATCGGAGAGTTTCCAATCAAAGCCCTTTTGTATGATGCAGATTGTTGTTCAAATAGCTCAAAACATGGCACAGAAACTACACGTGTAGCAATAGAATCTTCTTCTAATAATTTAGCTGCACGTAGGGCAATCTCTACCTCTGACCCTGAGGCAAATATAGTTACTTGAGCATCTTCGCCAGCCGTTTTTATCTCATATGCACCTAAGGCACAAAGATTCTCTTCTTCAAATTCTGTCCTTACGGTCGGTAAATTCTGTCGAGATAATGCCAAGGTAGATGGAGTATTTTTCGTAACTAACGCAAGTTGCCAACATTCTAAAGTTTCTATAGCATCTGCCGGACGAAACAGATTATGATTTGGAATCGCACGCAAACTTGCCAAATGCTCAACTGGCTGATGCGTAGGCCCATCTTCGCCTAAACCAATAGAATCATGAGTCATTACATAAATCACACGTAATTGCATCAAGGCGGATAAGCGCATAGCAGGTCTAGCATAATCAGAGAAACACAAAAAGGTGCCGCCATATGGAATGAAAGCTCCATAAAGGCTAATACCATTCATAATCGCTCCCATAGCATGTTCCCGAATACCATAGTGAATATATCGACCCGCAAAATCCTCTGCAGAAACAGCCGATGTTTGAGAGGTTTTGGTATTATTTGAACTAGTCAAATCTGCCGAGCCGCCTATAAGTTCTGGTACTATGCCATTTATTACCTCTAATACTAATTGCGAAGCCTTTCTTGTGGCTATATTTGGTACTTCTTCAGTCAAATCTTGCTTATATTGCGCTATAGTGCTATCAAAATTACCAGGTAGATCTCGTCTAACTAAACGCATAAATTCTGCGCTTAAATCCGTATCCAACGCTTCTAACTGTTTCTGCCAATCTTGAAAATGTCTGGCAGCACTCAAACCAGCTAATCGCCAAGCGTCTAAAATATTTTCTGGCACAGTAAAAGGCTCACAAGTCCAGCCCAAATTACTACGAGCAGCTGCCGCTTCTTCCTCCCCCAGCGGCGCTCCATGTACCAAATTGGTGCCGGCCTTATTTGGCGCGCCAAACCCAATAATAGTTTTACAAGCGATTAACGTAGGTTTTTCAGATTTTTGTGCTTTTTCTATTGCCTTAGCTATAGCTTCGGAATTATGTCCGTCTATCTTAATAACTTCCCAGCCACAAGCTTCGAATCTTGCGGCTTGGTCCGTCTTATCAGACAAGCTAATTTCGCCATCTATAGAAATATTATTATCGTCCCAAAATACGATCAATTTACTAAGACCAAAAGCACCAGCAAAGGAAATTGCCTCTTGCGAGATACCTTCCATCAAGCAGCCATCTCCAACCAGCACATAAGTATAGTGATTTATCAAATCACCAAAGCGAGCATTTAACATACGCTCACTCAAAGCCATGCCAACAGCATTGGCCAAGCCTTGTCCTAGAGGGCCAGTTGTAGTTTCAACGCCTCTTATATGACCATATTCGGGATGCCCTGCCGCTTTTGCGCCTAATTGGCGAAAATTTTTAATTTCATCTAAAGTAACATCTTCATATCCCGTTAAATATAACAAGGAATATAACAACATAGAACCATGCCCAGCCGACAAAACAAACCTGTCGCGGTTTATCCAATTAGGATTTTGGGGGTCATGTCGCATAAATTTTGTATAAAGTACGGTAACAATATCAGCAGCCCCCATAGGCAATCCTGGATGGCCCGAATTAGCTTTTTCTATAGCGTCAATTGAAAGAAACCGTATAGCATTAGCCATTTGTTCCTGCAGGGGGGTATTTTTCATCGATTTACTCTTAACGGATAATTGCATAACTGTGCTATATATTATACTATATTTTTACCGTCAATGTATATATTATAATGTATATCTTGTTTATATAGGCCACATTCATTTCATGACTAAATTAAAACAGAATAACACAGAAGACAACCATGATAGCATACAGCAAGCAACAGCATATCTTTTGCATTGTGTCAATTTATTAGAAACAGCTATAGCGCAACAACCAATAAGCGCACAGCACACGGAAAAACTGATTCTAGCACAGGCCCTAAAAAAAAGCGAAGAAGCAAGAGCAAAATTGGAAGCTGCGAATAATGAAGTCGCGAAAAAGCTTATCGGCACAATGGAATTGTTGCGCGATATTCTAGAAAGCCAAGAGTAAAATTAAACCATGGCACGTATTACTGTACATATAGATCAAAAAACTTACCACCTAGAATGTGAAGAAGGTCAGCAAAATTATATAATCAAACTAACGCAAAGGCTAGGCGAATATATCAGCAACATACGAGCAGAGTTTGGCGAAATGCATCACCAGCAAGCGGCAATCATGGCGGCTCTAATGGCAATAGATGAACTTACCTATGCAAGGCTTAAGCAAAAAAAATTAACCAAAGAGCTTGAAGATTTAACAGCCAAAGACACCGCTAATACCGCCAAAGCCATCTTAGAGGCAGCACAAAAAATCAAGGCAATAGCGGAAAGCTTGACTTTGGAACAAACTAACTAGATTTTTTATCCTTTAGATGAACTGTCCAATTCGCTTGTGATAAGGTATCTATCTCTTGAAATCCGGCTTTTTGAAATCCGCGGACATAACAATTCTTAACACCCGTAATATTGAATTTTTCGTCTTTCACACACAAAAAAATCGGCCCTTCCCAGCGGCCTTCATTTTTTGCATCTTCTGCATGCAAATAATAAAAGCGAGCTTTCAAAGGTTCTTTAATAAGAGCACTGCAGTTTAAAGGCGCCACCCGCCACCAACCTTTTGTTACCCATTCGCTTTTATCTTGATAACTTAAAGCCACGGTAACTACGCCCTGCGTATCATTGCACAACCGAAACTCCGCATAGGCTATTTGGGAAAATATAATTACCAAGAAAAAAACAGCCGCTATAATTTTTATCATAATACCTTACCAGTTTTCTATATATTTATCATATATTTAGAATTTTACCACATAGTGCTAACAGTTTTTATGGTTAATATAGTTTCCGGAGGAAAATAATGAGTGATATCTCAAGTGAAGCACAATCTATAGCCGTTGGCCAGTTACGCTCTTTTATTGAGCGGATAGAGCATCTAGAGAATGAAAAAAAAACCATATCAGACGATATCAAAGAAGTCTATAATTCGCTAAAAAGCGCAGGGTTTGACGCAAAAGCAGTAAAAAGCATAATTAAGCTGCGAAAGCAAGAAGACCATGAAAGAAAAGAAGAAGAAGCTATTCTTGAATTATATAAAGAGGCCCTAGGCCTATCTTAGGCACAAAAAAAGCGGCTCGCAAAGGAGCCGCTTTAGTTACCAGCAATGCTGTATTAGCAAGGCGCTCTATAAACTTCGCCATATGCATCTTTATGGTCGCAATAGCTAGCTGGTGTACGGGTTTGCGTAACTTTTACAGTAGCTACAGATCCCACAGGATGATGATGCATTCTTCTAACATGCACGCGCTCTACCCCGTCATCCTCTGCATATACCACATGCTTTTGCGTAGCAGCTGTACCTACAACAGCGCCTGCTGCACCGCCTAGAGCCGCACCAGCCAAAGCACCACGGCCAGAACCGGAAAGCGCCCCACCAGCCAAAGCACCTAAAGCTGCACCGCTTGCCCCATAGCCCACAGTTCTTTGCTCTGTTTGCGTACACGCACTTGCGCTTGCGCATAAAGCTGCAATTACACCAATAGTCATTAATTTATTTTTCATCATTTTCTTCCTTTGCTATTTACCCTACATAAGTAGTTCTAATGTAAAGCGGCCAGAGCCCTGGCCACTTACTGATTTAACGCCGCTACTATTACTGCTTTACCTAAACTCAATTGAAGCTTTAAAGTTCCACGCACTATGTTAGATAAAGTATGTGTAGAACCAAAATCTATATCTAAAGGCTGCAAATTATCTATAGACCATTCAGCGCCCTCAATAGCCAGCCCGTCTAATTTGGATAAACCTATAATGCTAAATTGTGTACCTACAGGCCAGTCATAAATCGTTGCCCCTGGTAGCAAGGCTCGACCTTCCTGATTACCGCTAGTCAATAAAACCTTTATACCGCGCTCGGTTAAAGCCATGCACATAGCGATATGAGCTAAACAATGATCAAGCCTAGGTCCACCAAAGGCCCCGCATAATATCAGCTCGGTTGCGCCGTTGCTTAAAGCCGCTTCAATAGCTATTTGGCCATCTGTTTTATCTTTGCTACTGGGAAAGCTAAGTTTTTCTACTCCACTATATTTTTCAAGCTCTTGCGGAGTGCAGGAGTCAAAATCTCCCACCCATAGGCTCGGCTTCATATTCAAAGCTGCCACATGTTTTATTCCACTATCGGCTGCGACTAATTTACTGTGCTTAACTTGCTCTCGCAACCTTGGCGTTGCTACCAAATCGCCTCCTAGCAATATAGTATATGCACCCATAGCTTTTTAACTCCTCAAAAATAATACGCCGTTTGCTCATTATGAGCGAGCAGCGCCGTACGCAATTTTTGTATAGCCCGTGCCTCTATCTGCCTTACCCGCTCTTTAGAAATACCTAGGGTTAACCCCAAGGATTCTAGGGTAACGTGATCTTCTCCTAAACGACGAGTTTGAATTATTTGCAACTCCCTAGCATTTAATACACGAAGCGCCTTTTGCAACCATAAACTCCGCCGCTTGCCATCTATACTACGCTCTACTAATTGATCTTGCAACGGCATTGGGTCAGCCAACATATCAATTTTCTGGATTGTAACATCTTCATCTTGCACTACAGGGCTACTAAGGGAATTATCATTTGAAGAAAAACGAAAATCCATAGTTTCAACATCCTGAACAGAGACACCTAATTTACTAGAAATTTTGTTATATAACTCATCCTTAGATAAATTTTTGTTCTCTGCAGTAAGCTTAGCGCGTAATCTACGTAAATTAAAAAACAAAGACTTTTGCGCCGAGCTAGTGCCACCGCGCACTATAGACCAATTGCGCAAAATATAATCTTGGATAGAAGCACGGATCCACCACGTTGCGTAAGTAGAAAATCGCACCTCGCGCTGTGGGTCAAATCTTGCCGCAGCCTCCAGCAAGCCAATACAACCCTCTTGTACCAAATCGCCAATTGGCAAATTATAACGCCTAAATTTGGCTGCTATGGAAATCACCAACCGCATGTGAGCCGTCGTTATTTCGTGTAATGCTTCACTTTCGTCATTACCTCGCCAACGGGCCACCAAATTTAGCTCTTCTTCCTTCCCTAAATAAGGCGCAGACATCGAGGCTTTTAGAATAGTGCGATTAAGCTGCTGCCCACTTTGCGGACTATCAGCCTTGCTACTTTTGCCGCTGGGGCTACGTGCCGCTGAAATACATTCTTGCATGTGCATCCTCTACCTCTTTTTATAACAACTTAAGCTAGAATTAGCTCAATATTACTCGAGAACGCTTTACACACTACTTTGTTGCATAGAATCTATACTTCTTTTACAACAATCGCAAGATTTATTTTAAATTTTATTAAGAAAAGCCCGAAAAAGCAATATTTACAAGATAATTAGGCCGCGACAACAACATTATTTTTATCTTGCCTTACAGCAACAGTCGCAGAGCTTTTTAATTTTCTCTCAACCGAATCCTCTAATTGTTTTTCAATTTCTTGAATAGAAGCTTCTAGTGAAATTTTTCGCACTAGGGCAATTTCACGAGAGAAACGATCTATCGCCACCTCATAAAGCTGTCTTTCAGAATAAGATTGGGTAGCTTGGCTAGGAGATTTAAAAAGATCGCGCACTGCCTCGGCCAACGCAAAAATATCCCCTGAATTAATTTTTGCTTCATACTCCTGCGCCCGACGCGACCACATAGCACGCTTTGCTTTAACCTTTCCATAAAGAGTTTTCAAAGCAATTTCTGCCGTATCATGTGTAACTAATTTGCGCATACCAAGAGCAATAGCTTTATTAACCGGCACTTTTACATGCATCCTATCTCTTTCAAACCGAATAACAAACAACTCAAGTTTTTGTCCAGCAACTTCCTGCTTCTCTATAGCCTCTATCTGGCCTACCCCATGGGCCGGGTAAACTATATATTCCAAAGCCTTGAAGTCGCGTTTAGTTGCCTTTGAGTTATCTGCCATTTATATATCCTTAAATTTATTTTAAAATTTTACCAAACCGAGCACAAAAAGCTCTACTTAACCAAAAAAGCAAAGCTTACACAATTATAAATCCTGATCGATGGTGTTAATCAATATTAACAATGATATAACAAAACGGCTAGTTAATCAACTAAACAATGAAGTTTCTAATAGATTAAATTTATTATTTTGACCCAGGATTTGGAGAAAAATATTTTTCAAACTTATTCAAAACGCCATCCATTTCTTTGGCTTCTGGCAATGGATCTCGCTTTGTAGTAATATTTGGCCATATAGAGGAATATTTTGTATTAAGTTCTAGCCAATTCTCTAACCCGGGCTCTGTGTCAGCTTTTATAGCCTCGGCTGGACATTCCGGTTCACAAACACCGCAGTCTATACATTCTTCGGGATTAATTACTAACATATTTTCCCCCTCATAGAAACAATCTACGGGGCAAACCTCTACACAATCAGTAAATTTACAACGAATACAATTGTCCAATACCACATAGGTCATATAATTACACTCTCCCTTAGCAAAAAACTACAATATTCAATAACAAATTAACTCTTATTGTTATTATTTTTTGCTGATAAAGTTAATTCTTTCCGTAATTTCGCTAGCGGAGCGAAAGGCGAATTAACTACCCTTTGGTTAAAAGGCCGTTTACGGAAACCATCTGATGGAGAATCTACTTTCACAAATTTTTTGCGTTTAAAATTCGCCCTGGACCGGTCCTTTCCTCTAGTAAAAGACCAAATATCAATTCTGCTTATAGGTTTATTTTCAGCGATTTCTATATGAGTAGCTCTTTCTGGTATTTTTGCCACCTCACCATGAAAATCTTGCGGCAACTCAATTGTTTTACGCATATAGCCCATAGCTGTTAAAATCTTTACCAGATTATCATAGCTTAAACCCAATAAAGAAAGAGCCCAAGGCGTTAGCACAAAATTATGCCCATCATAAGCTCCAGCAGGTTTAACTTCTTGCCCTTTGCGCCAAGACAAAGCTTCTTGGATATAAGTAGATAAACGCTCTGCTATGTCTACCCTCATAGCATATTCATCCCAGAACTCATACCCAGCCAAATTATAGAGCTTCTTCGGAACGGCTGAGTCGTACAAAAACGTAGTACGCCCAAGCTCTAACTCCTCCAATATATTACAGCTGGCCTCATTAATCGCATCAGTTTCTGCACTAGCTGCGTTATTAATCGCCCACAGCATTAGCAAAATCTTCACCGAGGCTGGTTTTATTATATCATATAAAAATACATGAAACCGACCAAACCGCACGCCCAATTTACGTAATTCAGCCCGCGCTTCTTGTTGCATTTTTTCAAGCTTGTCAGCAATCAATCCCCGCGGGACAATACCTTGATGCTGTACCAAGCTAGATGCTATTTCTTTGGCTATAGTATGAGTAAATTGCAAATCTTGCAACTTAGTTATTGGTGCCAAAGCAACAGCAAGCTCGGCGGCAACAAATCCCAGCAAACGTCTCTTATACACTTCATGATCTATAGCAGCATCGGCAAGCAAGGATTCATCTAAAATAAGCTTTGGTTGATAAAAATCGTCCCCGATAATTAGTTGAGCTAATACATTACTCTTGTAGCGTACAACGCCCTTTAGATCTAAAGTTAAAGCTGCATTACTATCGGCTAATAAGCCATCAAAAGCTTTATCCCCATTTAGCCGCTCACACATTCAACCAACCTTACTATTTATATAAAATCAAAAAATCGGCAACATTTCTGCGCATAAGTGACTTATTCTTTTATAGATAAAACTTGACGGCCGCGATACATACCAGTTTTTAGATCAATATGATGCGGGCGACGATATTCGCCAGAAACCTTATCTTCAACATAAGTAGGCGCTTTCAACGCATCTGCCGAACGACGCATACCACGTTTAGAAGGCGAAGTTTTTCGTTTAGGTACAGCCATTATATATTCCTCAAATTACAACAAATTATCCAATGCCAAAGTATTTTGGCAGAAATACAAGTAAAATATACTATTTAAAATAACTTTACTAGCATTTTCTTAAAGAAACCATTATAAAACTTTATAGTACCGCTCTAATTAAGTTAACTATTGTACAATTATGCTTACTTTTCACACCCAGTTACAAAATTATGCAAACCGCATAGACGCAGGTTTAAAAGAAATACTAACCCATAATGTACAAAAATTCGAGCTAGCCCGACCCCAAAAATTATTAGCAGCAATGCGCTATGCCTTATTAAATAAGGGCAAAAGATTACGGTCATTTTTATTATTAAAAACCACCGAACTACTTAATGGCAACGAATCAGCCGCCTTGCACGTAGCTTGTGCAATCGAAGTAGTACATTGTTATTCTTTGATACATGACGATTTGCCAGCTATGGACGATGATGATTTACGACGTGGCCAGCCTACCGTACATAAAAAATTTGATGAAGCCACGGCTATTTTAGCGGGCGACGCCCTTTTAACTTTAGCTTTTGATATTCTTGCCACACCGCAAGCAGGGCTAAGCCCAGCAAGCCAGCTACAATTGATCTTAGAGCTTAGTAGAGCTTCGGGGCTAGGCGGAATGGTTGGCGGCCAAATTTTGGATTTAGCTAATGAAAATAAAATCGCAAATGAGCAAGAAATCTTACTAACACATGCTATGAAAACTGGTGCGCTATTTAATTTTTCGGCCAAAGCTGGAGCTATCATTAGCCAGGCCAGCGAAGAGGAGGTAGCAATTATCGAAGCGTTTGGTTCTGCCATAGGGCTTGCCTTTCAATTAGCAGACGATGTTTTGGACTTAACCAGTACTAGCCAAAGCCTTGGTAAAACGGCTGGCAAAGATGCCAAAACTGGCAAAGCTACCATAGCTTCGCTCTATGGATTGGAAATGGCTAAAGAACAATTGCACGGTCTATTGGCCGAGGCAAAAAAACTACTGGCGCCTTTTGGAGAACGAGCCAATGATTTAAAAGCTATGGCTGATTTTATTAAAGATCGCTCTTTTTAAACCTTTTTTCTATATATTCCCGCAAAAAACCTTCAAATTGCTCCGCTATATTATTACCACGCAACGTGGCAACTTTTTTCCCCTCCACAAAAACCGGCGCTGCAGGTTCTTCACCCGTCCCCGGTAAAGATATCCCTATATCAGCATGCTTAGATTCGCCAGGCCCGTTGACTATACATCCCATTACAGCGACCTTTAGCTTCTCTATGCCAGCATATTTTTTACGCCAATCCTCCATGTTTTCCTTTATATCGCGCTGAATTTTTTCAGCTAAACTTTGAAAAACTGTAGAGGTAGTACGGCCACAGCCAGGACAAGCAGAAACTACGGGCATAAATTGGCGAAAACCCATAACTTGCAGCAATTCTTGTGCTACTATAACCTCCTTACACCGATCCCCACCAAGCGCCGGTGTTAAAGAAACCCGTATGGTATCCCCTATACCTTGCTGCAATAAAATCGCCATAGAAGCACTAGAGGCGACAATGCCTTTCGAACCCATTCCGGCCTCTGTAAGGCCTAGATGCAAAGCATATTCACTACGCTGGGCTAACATAGTATATACCGCTATTAAGTCTTGAACTTGACTTACCTTTGCAGATAAAATTATTCTTTCCCGAGCAAGGCCTAAAGATTCAGCAAACTTTGCCGACAACAAAGCTGACTGCACCATAGCTTCATACAAAATCTCTTTAGAACTCAAATTCGTAGAATTTTTGATATTATCATTCATTAAGCTGGTAAGCAATTCTTGATCTAACGAGCCCCAATTTACGCCAATACGTATAGCTTTACCATGAAGCTGAGCACACTCAATAATATTCGCAAATTGCTTATCTTTTTTCTCACCAAAACCTACATTGCCAGGATTAATGCGATATTTCGCCAAAGCTTTCGCACAATCTGGGTATTGGCTTAGCAGCACATGGCCATTATAGTGGAAGTCTCCTATCAAGGGCACATCTAAAGAGCGCTTTGCCAATTCTTCAACTATAGGTGCTACAGCTTTTGCAGAATCATCTCTATCTACAGTAATACGCACCAATTCTGACCCAGCCTTGTGCAACGCAACAATCTGCTCCACTGTTTCTTTTATATTGGCTGTATCGGTATTAGTCATGGATTGTATCACAATAGGATTATTACCACCAATAAGGATATTTCCTACTTTAACTGGCACGGTTTTATGCCTAGCAAAAGCCGCGCTATAATATGGCTGATCTATAGTTGCTGCGCTCTGCATATTATCTTCCTTATAGCTGACACTGCTAAATATAATAATATGTATAATGGAACTTAGCAAATATTATTTAGTTAGTGTTTGACACAGTTAAGTTTAGTACAAAGGAGTATAAAATGGATTTTCTAGATAATGATTACGGTTCAACACATGATGCGCAAAAACGTATCCATGCACTAAAGCGTGAAATCAAGGCCTTAACAAAGCATCACGGCCGTAGGTTACGCCATGAAATGCCAGAAGATTTTGATAGCTTTACAGAATCTTTAAAATATGGCGGCAGAAAACTTATGCACCGTCTTAGCGGCCATGCACAAGATCTAAGCTATAGCGCCAAGCAGCATCCAACTGGCTATACGGCACTGCTTATAGGGTTGGGCGCTTTAACCGCAGCTATATGCTCGTTCCGCGGCAAGCATCACTGCCACTAAATTAGCTAGTCGGTGCCCCGTTTGCCTAAGGCGGGGCACCTATTTTTTACCTAGACATCGCTTTAGCTGGCTTAACTTGCCAGGCCATTAAGCTCATATAGATTTGCTCAGCTAAATCTTCTGCCACACGCATGGTAGCACGCTCGCGTGCTTTTAAATTCGCATATTCCTGTTCTAACCTATCATAGGATGTTGCAGAACGTACAACGGCCGAAGCTAATTTACGCCCTGAATTTGTTTCTAGCACATAGCTACCCGTAGCTTCTACTATGCCAGAAATTGCCTGGGCACTTACGTCTAGATTCATTCGATCTGCGCCTATTAAGTTAGTGCGATAATTATATTGCCCAGTAACTTTAAGTTTATATTTATTATTTTTATTCGTGCTGGCAGTGTGCAACAAATCTACCAACTTATTATCGATAATTTGTGTAAATCTATCTGTTGGTTTACTAAGAGCTATATTTGACAATACAGTAGGAGCAACCACATTATCGCTTTTATAAACTGGGCGCACTACACAGGCGCTTAGGCTAGAGACCAGAGTAATGGTAAGCAATAAATTTTTTAGCCAGTTAAAACACCACATTTACTATTCTCTGTTTTACGATAATTATCTTTTTTGGCGCAGCATTTTGGCACAATTTACGGACCCAATCTAATTGCAAAATTTGTAGCTTCAATTCCTCGTCCGAAATAAGCTTTGACACAACAATTTCGCCACGTTTCTTTCCATTAACCTGTATTGGCAAAGTAAACAAATCAGAGCTTAATAAAGACTCATCGTGAACTGGCCAAGCAGTTTGCGCAATAAACCCAGCGCCGCCCAGCGCCGCATGGCCCTCTTGCGCTATATGTGGAATTATCGGAGCACATATAATCAATAAAAAATCTAATGCCTGCCTAATGGCTGCCTTTGCTTGCGCCTCTGGCGGTATTTTCAACAGACCAGGCTCTAAAATATTCACCAATTCATAAATCCTTGCCACCGCACGGTTGAAGGCGAGCTTTTCATAATCATCCTTTACAGCCTTTACAGCCGCATGCGCCGCTTTGGTTATTTTCAGTACAGCTTCGTCAGAGCCGCGATAAGTAACAGGCGCTACATTCACCAGCGCACCCTGCCCAGCTTTTATAAGACGCCACAAACGCTGAATAAATCTATGCGCTGCCTCTACGCCTGCGTCCGTCCAAATTACATCACGTTCTGGCGGTGAATCAGACAACATAAACCAACGCGCAGTGTCAGCTCCATAAGCTTCTATTATATCGTCGGGGTCTACAACATTTTTTTTCGATTTAGACATTTTTTCTATCGGCCCGATTTCAACAATTTCGCCTGTATCTCTTAGCCTAGCTACCCGCTTTCCATCTATTTCTTCTATGCTTAATTCATCTGGCGCAACAAAATTACCCATCGCTGTCTTGTAAGTTTCATGCACAACCATACCTTGGGTAAATAAACCTTGAAACGGCTCTGTAACGTCAGTAGCAAAATTGCCTATACGCGCCATGGCTCGCGCGAAAAATCTGGCATATAATAGATGCAATATCGCGTGCTCAATACCTCCTATATATTGCTTAACTGGTAACCACACACTGCTTAAAGCTTTATCTATAGCCGTTAAATTGTGCGGGGCTATAAATCGAGCATAATACCAAGATGAATCGACAAAAGTGTCCATAGTATCAGTTTCTCTACGCGCCATCTTGCCACACAGCGGGCAAGCGACTTTGCTCCAACTAGAGTGACGTTCTAACGGATTACCAGGTACATCAAAGGTAACATCTAAAGGTAGTTTAACTGGCAAATCGCTACGCGGTACTGGTTGTACCCCACAATCTTGGCAATATATTATCGGAATTGGGCAGCCCCAATAACGCTGACGGGATATACCCCAGTCACGTAAGCGATATTGCGTTTGTTCTATTGCCTGTGGCAACTGCCCTATTAATCTACTGCCAAGACGGGCGCTAACCTCTGCAATTGCTTGGGCAGAGCCCATACCATTCAAAAATTCAGAGTTTATAAGCGTGCCTTCGCCAACATAGGCTTTATCAGCAATGTTAAATTCTGCATTTGCTATGTTTGACGGTAATATTACAGGCTTAACTGGTAGCCCATATTTATGCGCAAAATCTAAATCCCGCTGGTCATGCGCTGGGCAACCAAAAATGGCCCCCTTACCATATTCCATTAATACAAAATTGGCTACATATACCGGAACATTCCACTGCGGATCAAAAGGATGCTGGCAATAAAGCGACGTAAAATAGCCTAATTTTTCTGCCTTATCCCGCGATTCAGTATCTGTTGCGCCCTGAGCGCATTCGGCAAGAAATTCCTTTAAATTCTCATCATGCTGAGCTAAAAGCTTTGCCAAAGCGTGATCAGGTGAAATAGCAATAAAAGAAGCGCCAAATATAGTGTCAGCCCTAGTAGTATATATTTCTATAAATTCTGCATGCTTAGCATCTAAAGCCGCTACGAACTCACAACTGGACTGTGCAAATAACCAACGCATGGATAGACCTTGCGATTTACCTATCCAATTTTTTTGCATTATTTTAACTTTTTCAGGCCATTCCTTCAGCTCATCCAAACCCCGCAACAATTCTTCACTAAAATCGGTAATGGCAAAAAACCACTGTGTTAGCTCTTTGGTTTCGACTAGCGCGTTAGATCGCCAACCGCGGCCATTTATTACTTGCTCATTGGCTAGCACAGTTTGATCAATAGGATCCCAATTTACCTTTGCCGTTTTACGCTTTACCAAACCATGCTCATACATGTCCAAAAATAATTGTTGCTGAAAACCATAATAATTTTCATCACAAGTAGCAAATTCACGGCTCCAATCTATAGACAACCCAAGCGCCTTCAGCTGCGTGCGCATAGCGGCTATATTGCTATAAGTCCAGTCTCTGGGTTGTACCTTGTTTTGCATAGCTGCATTTTCTGCTGGCATCCCAAAAGCGTCCCACCCCATAGGATGCAAGACTTTGTAACCGCAGGCCATTTTAAAGCGCGCCACAGCATCGCCCATAGTATAATTACGAACATGTCCCATATGTATGCGCCCAGAAGGATAAGGAAACATTTCTAGTACATAATAGGGCTTTTGCCCTTGTTCCAAGGTAGTTTCTAACTCAAACAGCTTCGTTTCTGCCCAAGCTTTTTGCCATTTTAATTCTGTAGCTTTAGGATTATAGCGCTCTATAGTATTCATTTTTATCCACAAATCGTATATTACTAACATTATTATGTTAGCATAGATCTATACTTATTTAAAGAACAGACATCGGAATGATAGAAGAGAATTATAAAAATATCTTAAACGATATTAAGCAAACTAATCAAGTGGCTGGCATTCCAAGGCTTATTGCCGTGTCTAAAACCATACCAGCCAATAGTTGTGAGCAGCTATTACGGCTAAATCACCGACGATTTGGAGAAAACAGAGTACAAGAAGCAGAGGAAAAATGGCCCCCATTACGCAAGCTCTATAGCGATATCGAACTACATTTAATCGGCCCGTTACAATCAAATAAAACAAAACAAGCCATGCAGCTATTTGATGTAATACAAAGCGTAGATCGTGAAAAAATTGCAGCGCTGTTGGCTGAACAAGAACAGCAGCAACAAAAATATCTACGCTATTATATACAAATCAATATCGGGGAAGAGACGCAAAAAGCTGGCATAGCGCCTTTAGAAGCAAAAGAATTTGTTAGTTATTGCCGTAATGATTTAAAACTGAACATAATAGGTCTAATGTGTATACCGCCAGCAACACAAGCTAGCGGTATATATTTTGCCTTGCTTAATAAATTGGCCAGTAAATGCAGCCTTACCAATCTTTCGATGGGTATGTCAAAAGATTATCGCACAGCAATAGCATTCGGCGCTACGGACATACGCATAGGGTCTGCTCTATTTGGCAGTCGCACATAAGCTGGATCAAAAATCTATGGTTCTGCCTTTTAGTTCCCAGTCGCCATAACGCACTGGGTCCGGCCCATCGCGCCCGCCTAGCTCTTTTGGTAAATTAGCCAAATTTTGTTCTGCGATTTTACGTCGTGCTGCAGCCTCTGCCAATGCCCTCTTTGCTTGCAAATTTTGATCTATAGCTAACTTCATTGCATGACTCCTTCCATTTAGGCTAATTATAATATATAGCATAATTATGGAACAGGATAAATCAAAAATCACTCGCGGAGCTGAGGCTAGAAAAGTAGCCCTGCAACTCTATACAATAATAATTGAAAAGCGAACATCTTTAAGCGGTCTTACGGATAATAGTGGCGGCGCGCATAATTATTTAAAGTTAAACCCCTCAGATCGTTCTTTGGTAAAAGCAATATTGCAGACAGCTTTGCGGCATCGGCAACAAATCGAACATATACTAAAAGATTATTTAAAAAAACCTTTGCCGCTAGGCGCTAGTAGATTGAATTATCTTCTGCATATAAGCTTAGCGCAGTTATTGTATTTACGCGTTGCGAGTTTTGCCACAATAAATATTGCCGTGGATTTAGCTAAGCAAGACCCACGAATGCAGCGCTTTCATAAATTGGTAAACGCGATATTGCGCTCTGTTGTACGGGATATTACTGCTAATAAATTAGAAAATAAATTTTTTAAACAACAATTACAAAATTTGCCCAAATGGTTCAGCGATCTATTGGTAAAGGATTACGGAGCAGATAAAGCAGAGGCTATTGCAAAGGCTATAAATAAGCCCTCTGCCCTAGACCTTACTGTAAAAACACAGCCAAAAAACTGGGCGCAAAAGCTAGAGGCAACAATATTATGGGGGAATAGCATAAGGCTAAATAATAGCTGCAAAACTAATATACAAAAATTAGAAGGCTACGAAGAGGGTGAATGGTGGGTACAAGATTGTGCGTCTACTATAGCGGCCCTATTTTTAAACAAAAAAGAATTTAATAATATAGCTGATTTATGCGCTGCTCCAGGTGGCAAAGCTGCGCAATTAATTAATCAGGGCGCAAAAGTTACAGCTTTTGAAATCAACCCCAGCCGCTATGAAAGGCTAAGGGAAAATATGGCGCGCCTCCAAATGCACGCTGAGCTTATAAATACAGATTTTCAAACCTATAAGCATCACAACTTCTTCGACGCTGTGCTTCTAGATGCTCCATGCTCATCTACTGGAACCATAAATAAAAATAGTGACATATTATGGACCAAAGGACCAGAGGATATTAAAAGCTTGAGTAACTTACAATATCAAATGTTACAAGCTGCTGCAAAATATGTAAAAATCGGCGGCACTATTATCTTTTCTAATTGCTCGCTCGCCAAGCTGGAAGGCGAAAATATGATTGAAAAGCTATTAAAACAAAATAATAATTTGACCTTAAAAAAATTCACTATCGATGAAGATATCTTTAGCAATTACCCGCAATTACAAAGCTTTATCACCAAAGAAGGCTTTTTGCGTACTAGTCCAAGTGATTTTGCAAAAATCTTTCCGCATTTGCCGGGGGCAATGGACGGATTTTTTATAGCTCGCTTAGTTAAATCAACCTAGCTATTAATATTTCATTCACCTTACTGGCTTAAAACATTCCTATAGTAAAATATAAATATAGGGACATAAACTGTGGCTATTTCAGTTGCAATTAATAAACCATTCCAATCAGCCAAAGATTTCTTAAAAACAGAATTGCTAAAACAGCATTTTGGTCTATGCAAACTCAAAGTCGGGCCGTTACCTAGCTGGCGTTTCAAATCTTTTAAAACTTTTGAAATATTGCTAGAAGCTGCCGATTTTCACCCTATTAATGCCGAGCAGATAAGAGAGTTTTATCTAGGCAATTTTGCGCTTGGTGGCCGCATGGTCCAAGCTGGGGGAGCTTCGCCATTTTCCTTACACCCACCAACTCTAGAATTTGCTGAAGCTTTACATGATTTTAGCTGGTTGCGCGATTTAAGGGGTGCCAAAACTCCATTATCAGCTACCTTTGCGCGCGCTATGGTACAAGAGTGGTTAGATAGCTGCAATTATAAAGCTGGAACAACACCATGGCGGCCGGATATAGTAGCGCGCAGACTTATCGCCTGCCTGTCGCATTGTCGTATGTTGGTCGAGGGTGCTTCGGGTAAATTTATAAAAAAATTCCTTAAATCATTAAGTTTCCAATTTCGATATTTGTATATTTCTGCAAAAACTATGCCAGAAAACGAAAGAAAATTACAAACCTATATTGGGCTATGTTTTGCAGCTATAAGTTTGAATATAGACGAAAAAAAACGGCAATATATCTATAAGCAATTGAGTAACTGCCTTGATAAGCAAATTTATCCAGATGGCGGCCATATTTCCCGCAACCCTACTGTGTTAATAAATTTACTCTTTGATCTACTTTCTATACGCTACAGCTTCAATTATATGGGCCAAGCCGCTCCAATAGCAATTCATAACGCTATCGAACGCATGATACCAGCCTTGCGTATGTTCTGCCATCAAGATGGTAGTATAGCTAGATTTAATGGCGTAGGGGCTATTTTACCAGAAAAACTTAGCAGTATTTTTGCCTTAGATGAGGCACAAGGCGAGGCATTTAGCTACGCCCCGTACTCAGGCTATCAGCGCCTACATGCAGAAACTACAACTATTATTGCGGATATCGGCAAAGCACCACCTTTTTATGCTTCTTATAATAGCGGCGCTGGCTGTCTTTCTTTTGAAATGTCATCTGGCAAACACAGCTTTATTGTTAATGCGGGGCTAGATTATTTTGCAAAAAATGAACACAAGCATTTAGGTCGCTTAAGCGCTGCGCACTCTACCGCCACGATAAGCAATAGTTCTGCCTGTGATTTTATAAGCCTTGACCAAAAAAATAATGAATTAGTTATCAATGGCAATTTTAATGTTTCTAGCGAGCAAATTAAAGGCCCGCAACAAATTGGCTTTATTGCTAGCCACGATGGCTACAAAAAAAAATGCAATTTACTGCACGAGCGCAAGCTCACCTTAACTTTAGACGGTAATGTTATTCAGGGTATGGATAGATTTTTTACAGCTGGCGTAAAAGATGCCTGCTTAAAGGGTAGCGACCAGATCACCCTGCGTTTTCATTTACATCCAGATATCGAGCTTAGCTACAGCCCAATGGGCAATATATGTTTACAAGCAAAACAAGGTGATGTTTGGCAATTCAGCTGCTCTAATATCGATGCAGAAATTGAAGATTCCATATATTTTGCTTCGCTAAAAGGCGCGCAAGCCACTAAGCAAATTGTACTAACTTTTCGTCCTAGCCTATTAACGAAAATACACTGGTTATTTCAGCGCACCTATAGCGCGTCTTGAGTTTCTGTTACGACCTGCTGGGTAACTTTAACAGCCACCGTAGGTACATAAATTGGCGCTACTTCTGCTACAGTAATTTGTGTACCCATGGGAGCGATATAGGGAGAAGTTAAAATTGGTAAGCCATTTTTATTTAGATATTTACTACGTTTTTTCCAGGCATCAAGAGAACAAACGGCTTGTGAGATATTCGGCGCCTGGGTAGAATAAGAATCTAAAGGCAAAAGCTCTGTTAATAGCTTACCGTTTATGGTTTGCTGTTGAAAGCCAGTCTCCAACAAATTCGCCATGGTTTCTTCGCGTATATCCAATCTTGTAGCACCCAAAACTACCGCTATTAAAGTACGCCCAGCTCTTGTTGCACTAGCTACCAGATTATAGCCAGAAGCGCAGATAAAACCCGTTTTCATACCATCTATACCAACAAAGCGCCCTAGTAAATTATTAGAGTTAAGCATTATCTTGTGGCTATTAGCGTATCTTATAGCATTTATAGAAAAATAATTGCTATATTCTGGAAAATCTCTGCGCAAAGCGCAGGCTAAAATAGCTAAATCACGCGCCGTAGAATAATTATCACTATTCGGCAAGCCATTGGCGCTAGCAAAATGCGTATAATTCATTGCCAGTTGCCTAGCCTGCATATTCATTAGCTTAACAAAATTTGCTCTTGTCCCGCCTATTAATTCTCCTATAGAGGTAGCAATATCATTGGTAGATTTTACCATCATAATCTTCAAAGCCGTATCTAAACTAAATACAGTGCCAGCTGGATAGCCAGAACAGCTAGGCGGCTGCGAAACCGCATAGCGTGATAAAGTAATTTTACTATCTTTCGTTAAAACACCATCTTTTAAAGCTTTAAAAGTTAAATACACCGTCATCAATTTAGTTAGCGATGCAGGATACCAGCGGTCAAACGCCCGATTTTGCGCTACCACGCGGCTAGATTGCATATCTACCAAGATATATGGCTTATTATAATTTATAGCAAAACTTGCAAAAGGTAAAAATATACTGCTAATACTCAGCCAACACAGCAGCCTTATTAACATTTTACGCCAACAAATATCGCTCATATTCTTTAATTATTTCCTTTAGCTTTATATATATAAAATATACATAAATTTATTAAAGCAAGGATTAAAATGTACAAAAAGATCTTAGTTGCCACCGATGGCTCAAAGATAGCGGAAAAAGGCATAATAGCTGGTGCAAAATTAGCCAAAGGCCTAAATGCTGAGCTATTTATAGTAACCGTAACCAGCGCGATACCAAGCTATACTATTGACATACAGCCTGAATATGCGGGCACAGCAAGCGCATTTGAAGATACTAATGCAGACATAGCAAAAGAAGCCAAAAATATCTTAGAGCAGGGCTGCGCTATTGCTAAGCAGTATTATGACAATGTTAAAGCCATACATGCCGAAAATCCTATAGCAGCCCAAGGCATAATTGACAGCGCCAATGAATATGGCGCGGAAATTATAATTATAGCATCGCACGGCAGAACTGGCTTAACGCGCATGCTACTAGGCAGCCAAGCACAAGAAATACTAAACTTAAGTCAGCTACCAGTGTTAGTTGTAAAATAATTATTTTAACTGGCTGCGCCGAAATAATTGCGGTAAAGCCTTGCGTAGATTAGACGCTGTTAAATAAGCTATGATAATTTTAATTATATCTCCTGGCAAATACACACTGTCTAATATAAATGCTTTTGTTAAGGGCATTTCTAAATAATGCACAAACCAAGCTATACCACATAGATGAATAACAAAGATACCACCTATAGCCAAAGAGGTAAGCTCACGCAAAGGAGTTAATCTAGTCCCTGAATATTTATATAGCATAGAAATACACAATGCCCCTGGAACCCAACCAAGCACATACCCGGTAGCTTGGTTGGTAAATACCGTAAGTCCGCCCTGGCCACTCGCCATCAATGGTATACCAAAGGCAACAATAATTAAAAACACCAGCATAGTTATTAAACTATATTTGGGTTGCAATATCGCCCCGGTTAGCATAACCGCTAAGGTCTGCGCCGTTATTGGTACCGGGCCAAAGACTAAAGGCGGCACCTTACCCATTGCCGCAATCAATGCTACAAATAGGGCTACAGCTGTAATATCTTTTACTCGCATACTAACTACTCCTCTAAACTAAAACCTCGCGCCTCAATAGCTTCTGCCACTGCATTTTGCATTTTTAGAATATTAACAAAACTGGCCTGCAATAATGAAAGCATATCACGCTCTATGCTTCTAGCTTTTTGCGCCTCTCTTATTTGCTGTATCAAACTGCCAACTAACGGTATAAAACGCAAACTCATGGCAAAAATTAACGCAAAAGCTTTAACATTTATCTTAAATAAACGTAACGGCGCCAATAATTTTTCAAACATAACCATAGTTAAAGAAATTGGCGTGGTCAAAGAAATCAACCCAGCTAATAAATACAATATCACTACTCTAGTTACACACAACACAGCTTGCCATACAGGCATGGTTAAACAATCCATGCCAAGCAAAAAGATTAAAAAAATACCGATAACGCGCAATTGCTGCCAAATGGTTTTGTGATTATATCCATACAAATAAAATAGCACCAATATCGCAAACAGAACCACAGAATCCGAAGTCATATTTGCGTGATACACGTATATGCTAGTAATAATCAGCGTAATAAATTTGCCAGCTGGTATTAATAAATTCATAGCCTAGATTCCAGATAATATTGAATAGAAACTTTTGGTACATCATCACAAATAACTTTTCCTGCCTCTAGTACTATAACACGGTCAAACTTTTCTATAAGCCCAAAATCATGAGTTACGACTATAATTTGCTGATCTAGCTCGTTAATTATCTTATGAATCACTTTTTTATTGCTAAAATCTAGCCCGCTGGTTGGCTCATCAAACAAAAGAATGCTAGGATCTGTTATCAAAATAGCGCATATAGCCAATATCTGCTTTTCACCACCGCTCAAGCTATGAATAGGCTGCCCCCGCAAATGCTGTATATTATAACTGTTTAATATAGAATCCACAGCTTTTTCGATATCTAGAGCCGATAAACCACGATTTTTTAGGCCAAAGGCCAAATCTTCCTCTACTATTGGCATAATAATTTGAGTATCTGGGTTTTGAAAAACCAACCCCATTTTCTTTCTTATCAAAGAGCCATTTTTCTTAGTAGATACACCATTTACAAACACTTCACCTTCATCCGGTTCAACCAATGCATTGAGCAACCGTAATAAACTAGTTTTTCCTGAGCCATTGTCACCTATTATAGCTATTTTCTTTTCACTTAACTCAAGCGTAACGTCCTTTAATATAACTTTAGCATGGCTTAATAAGCCGACATTATTTAGTTGTATCATTAGCTTTACCTTTAGCTAGTTGCGCCAAACGTACGCGAGCGGCTAAAGGCATGGGTGGCTTAGGTGCTTGCTGCGCAGCGCTTAGCAATAATTCATCACAGGCAGTCTCTGTCCGTTCAATCAAAGTTTTCAAAAAAATCTTCTTATCTAAACCAGCTTCAATGGCAGGCAATATTTTTACCTTAATGGTACCTTTATATTTAAAAAAACTGCCCTTTGGCCAATATAAACCAGCATTATGCGCTATAGCTACAACAGGAATTTTTAATGACTCATATATAGAGACAATGCCTATTTTATAATCCGGCTCAGCCCCGGGTTCACGCCGTGTACCTTCAGGAAAAATCAAAATCTGGCGACCAATTGCTATTTTTTGCTTTGCTGCGCTTATAATTTGCTTCAACGCCCTTATCGGCGCTCCACGATTAATTGGTATCATACCCATCTTATACATATATGAGCCAAAGCCAGGTATCCACATTAATTCACGCTTTAATATATAAGCAGGGTCATCTAAATAAGGTAACAAAGCAAAGGTTTCCCAGGCTGATTGGTGTTTTGGAGCTATTATATAAGACTTACCCTTAGGCAAATGCTCTAGCCCTTCTATTCGCATATCTATACCTGCTATAAGCTTTAATAAAAATAAGCTAACTTTGGCCCAAAGTTTTGGAAAAAACCAAGCATAACGATGCGGTAATAAAAAATAAACAGGCGCATACAACAGCATTTGTAATAAAGTCGCGATTATAAAAACTAGATTAAAGGCTAAAGAACGTATGAATAGCAAATTCTAGCTTTCCTATTATTATAAGAGCAAATAAATTCTATAATTGGCGCTCTACCATTAATTGCTTTACTTCAGCTATAGCTTTTGCTGGATTTAAACCCTTTGGACAAGCTTGCGCGCAATTCATAATAGTATGGCAACGATATAAGCGAAATGGGTCTTCTAAATTATCCAAACGCGAGCCTTTAGCCTCATCCCTAGAATCAGCTATCCAACGATAAGCTTGCAATAATACAGCCGGGCCTAAATAACGATCCCCATTCCACCAATAGCTTGGACAAGAAGTTTGGCAACAAGCACATAATATGCATTCATACAAACCATCTAGCTTTGCTCGATCTTCATGACTTTGCAACCATTCTTTCTCTGGCTCTGGAGAAACTGTTTGTAACCAAGGTTCTATCAATCTATGCTGTGCGTAAAAACGCGTTAAGTCTGGCACTAGATCTTTTACTACTGGCATAGATGGCAAAGGATAAATTTTAACTGGATGCGAAACTTCATCCATGCCTTTAGTACATGCCAAGGTATTGCTACCATCAATGTTCATAGCACATGAACCGCAAATACCTTCTCGGCAAGAGCGTCGCAAAGTTAGGGTTGGGTCAATATGATTTTTTATATATAAAAGACCATCCAAAACCATGGGGCCACAAGAGTCACGATCCACGAAATAAGTATCTAAACGTGGGTTATCTTCATTATCTGGTGACCAACGATAAATCTTAAACTCGGTAAGCCGATTTGCCCCCTGAGGTTTTGCCCATGTTTTACCAATTTTTACTTGTGAATTTTTAGGAAGTTTCAACTGCACCATTATAAAAATCCCTTAATATACACGCTTTTTCGGCGCAATTTTTTGCAAATCTATGCCACCATCTTTTTGCGGCGTCAACGGGTCTACATGCACAGGCCTATAAGATAAATCTACCTTACCAGAATCTTCTACTTTCGCAAGGCTGTGCTTGCGCCAATTTACGTCATCGCGTTCGGTAAAATCTTCACGAGCATGCGCTCCTCTACTTTCTTTACGAGCTTGCGCGCTATAAATGGTAGCGATAGAATTTGCCATCAAATTATGCAATTCTAAAGTTTCAACTAAATCTGAATTCCATATCATAGATCGATCTGTAACCTTAATGTCATCAAGTTCGTTCCAGATAGCAGACAAACGCACACAACCTTGCGTCAAACTTTCCTGAGTTCTAAATACAGCGGCGTCTTCTTGCATAGCACGCTGCATTTTTTCTCGCAGTACCGCCGTTGGCGTGCCGCCGTCGCTATAGCGCAATTTATCAAATCTAGACATAATTTTGTCCACTGCGGCAACATTTATCTCTGCTATAGCAGCATTTTTATCAATTACCTGTCCAGCTCTTATTGCCGCCGCTCTGCCCAATACTACCAAATCTATCAAAGAATTTGAACCAAGCCGATTTGCGCCATGTACAGAAGCACAACCAGCCTCTCCAACAGCCATAAGGCCTGGAATAACTCTATTAGGGTCATCCATCGTCGGATTTAATACCTCGCCCCAGTAATTTGTGGGTATACCACCCATATTATAATGGACCGTAGGTATAACGGGTATCGGTTCTTTAGTTAAATCTACACCAGCAAATATACGTGCTGACTCAGAAATGCCTGGTAAGCGCTCTTTTAAAATCGCTTCATCAATATGACTCAATACCAAGAATAAGTGATCTTTTTTTACACCAACTCCACGTCCTTCACGAATTTCTATAGTCATACAACGAGAAACAACATCGCGTGAAGCCAGATCCTTAAATGAAGGTGCATAACGCTCCATAAAGCGTTCGCCTTCACTATTAATCAAATAAGCACCTTCACCCCTAGCGCCCTCGGTTATTAAACAGCCAGAGCCATAAATACCTGTAGGGTGAAACTGCACAAACTCCATATCTTGCAAAGCCAACCCAGCGCGCGACGCCATGCCGCCGCCATCACCAGTGCATGTATGCGCAGAGGTAGCAGAAAAATATGCCCGACCATACCCACCAGTAGCCAACACCACCATTTTTGCACTAAATCTATGTATCTTACCGTCATCCAGATTCCAAGCTACGATACCTGTACAAACACCGTCAGTCATAATTAAATCTAGAGCAAAATATTCTATAAAAAATTGCGCATTATGCTTTAAACTTTGTCCATATAGGGTATGTAAAATTGCATGTCCGGTTCTATCAGCGGCCGCACAAGTTCTCTGTACTGGCGGTCCTTCGCCAAATTCTGTTGTGTGTCCACCAAAAGGACGCTGATAAATTTTGCCATCTTGCGTACGAGAAAACGGAACACCATAATGCTCTAGCTCATAAACAGCCGCCGGAGCATTCCTAACCATATATTCCATAGCATCTGCATCGCCAAGCCAATCAGACCCTTTTACAGTATCGTATAAATGCCATTGCCAATTATCTGGCCCCATATTAGCTAACGAAGCTGCTATGCCACCTTGGGCTGCGACTGTATGTGAACGGGTAGGAAAAACCTTAGTTATACATGCTGTTTTAAAACCCTGCTCGGCCATGCCCAAAGCAGCGCGCAACCCCGCGCCACCAGCACCAACCACTACAACGTCAAATTTATGGTCGATATATTCATAGCTATTTGCCATAGGCTAGCCCCCAAAATTAATTTTCAACACCGAAATTATACAAGCTATAGCTATAGCCCAGCAAAACATAATATTCAAGATCAGCAAAAAAGCACGCAGAGCATGCTGCGGCACATAATCTTCTATTATAACCTGTAAACCAAGTTTCATATGATAAATACTTGAAACAATCATAAGCAACATTAATACCGCTATCATAGGGCAAGCTAAAACATTATGTACCGTAGTATAATCTCTACCTAGATACTTCACCAATAACCAAACAAAAAAGATAATTAAAGGTATATTTGCCATAGCCGTTAATCGTTGCAACCAAAAATGGCCACTACCAGATCTAGCAGCTCCCAAGCCCGCAGCTTTTGCTAAAGGTGGTCTAAAATCTTGTTTCATTTCTTGCATTCTGCACCTATTTTTAATGCGATAAATAACCCATAAGCCAAATGAAAATTGTTACTATAATTGAAATATATATAGTAGCAGTAGCAGTTTTTGTGGCTAAATGTTTTTCTAACAAATTAGGCTTTACATCCCAAATCAGATGCCTTATTCCGCCAACGGTATGATGCACTAAGGCAAGACTATATAGAAATAAAAATATTCTAACGATAATATTCTGGCTAAAAGAAGAAATTATGTTAAAAGCCTGTGCATTGTAGGCCAAAGCAATAAGCCAAGCCGCAAGCAAAATTGTACCAGCGTATAAAGCTACGCCCGTTATACGATGTGCTATAGACATAGCCATTGTTATAGGCCAACTATATATCTGTATATGAGGGGAAGTAGGACGCGCAGCAGTTATATTCACATTCTTCATATTTACCCCATCTTAATTCATCTTCTATGGCTTATAATAACAAACAAATACCCTACGTCAAGTACTGTTTGCCAGAGCCAAAATAAAGGGCGGTAAACCCGCCCCATTTTATTTATTAACCACGAGGCTTAGTTTTACGCGAATCTTGCTTTTCTGCAATACGTGCAGCCTTACCCGTTAAACCACGTAAATAATAAAGCTTTGCGCGGCGTACACGACCACGACGTAAAACTTCTACCGATTCAATAAGCGGCGTATAAACTGGAAAAACACGCTCAACACCTTCGCCATAAGAAATTTTACGCACTGTAAAGGTTTCCTGCAAACCGCCACCTTTACGAGCTATGCATACACCTTCATATGCCTGCACACGAGTACGCGTACCTTCAGTTACTCTAACTGAAACACGCAATGTGTCACCTGGTTGAAAATCTGGCAATTTACGTTTTTCTTCAATTTTTGCCTGTTGCTCAGCATTTATTTCATCAATAATATTCATGCTATCCCTATCTTTTATTCTCAAACAGCCAGAGCGCTCTATATCACTTTAGATACCAAAATTATGGCAGAGCGTATTCACCGTTTATTAGTTTACAAGCTTTTTTCCTTATTACCTTATTATAATGCTTTAAGCAAGTAATTTTTTATGCAATCGCCATAGGTCAGGACGGCGCTTTCTTGTTAATTTAGCTGCTTGTTCATAACGCCATTTTTCTATTTCTTTATGATTACCGTTCAACAACACTGATGGCACTTCTATATTTTCAAAAATACGTGGCTTAGTATAATGAGGATATTCTAGCAAATGATTTTCAAAACTTTCGGTCTGCGCTGATTGCATATTATGCATCGTCCCCGGCAACAATCTTATGATACTGTCTAATATTGCAAACGCAGCTGCCTCTCCACCTGAGACTATAAAATCTCCTATAGAGATCTCTTCTAAAGAACGCTGATCTATTACTCGCTGATCAACCCCTTCAAACCTACCGCAAATCAAAGTAAAAGCAGGCAATTTTGCCATAGCTTTTGCATCAAGCTGCGTAAATCTTCTTCCACGCGGACTTAGTAAAAATTTTGGCCCTTCATCAGCTATAGAATCTATGGCTTTTGCCAAGATATCAGCCCGCAAAACCATACCAGCCCCACCACCAGCTGGCGTATCGTCCACAGATTTATGTTTATCTTGTGCAAAATCCCGAATATTCACCAAATGCAGCTGCCAAGCGCCAGACTCCAAAGCTTTTCCAGCCAGCGAAAAATTCAAAAAACCAGGAAACATCTGCGGATATAAAGTAACAATATTAATTTTCACGCCCATAAGCCAACCTAAAGCTCCATATAAAGCAACGCATCTGCTGACATTGTAATAATTTTTTTACTTACATCTATCTCTGGAATCAGTTGTTTCTTAAAGGGTAACAAAAAACTTTTGCCTGCTAGATCAAAAATTTCTAAAATCTCGCCAGCTCCAAAATTATGAACAGCCTTAACTATACCATAAATTTTCTGTTGCTCATCAACCAGCTGCATGCCAATCAATTCGCTATAATAAAACTCTTCTAGCTCTAATTTAGGCAATTGCGCTGTCTTAACAAACAACTCAGTACCGATTAAGGTCTCAGCACAAGATCTATCAGTAATGTGCTTAAATTTAGCTATAATCTGCTTACCTGTTGGCCGCAGCCAATCTATCTCGTAAACTATACCAGACTTATCATAAAAAATATTATAATTAGCTAAATTAACACTAAAGCTTTTTAGCTTAACAGCACCATGAATACCGTGCGCACCGCCTACATAAGCAACCAAAATAGCATCTTGGCTAGACATCACTCGCAACTCTATGTAGTTAAACTATGCTTAAGCGCTGTTAATTGATGCAATAAATCTTCGTGCTTATTATTTTCTGGCGAAAATTCAGACTCCAAAAGTGCTTGTTTCAAAGCCTTTATTCGCTCGTCTAAACTATTGTGATCAACTTCATGCGATAATTCTGCATTATCCACCAGCAGACTAGTTTTATCACCAAGAATCTGCGCGAATCCACCATAGACAACATATTCAACCTTATTCGCCCCGTTGGTTATAGTAACTATGCCTGGATTTACCGTAGTAACAACAGGAGCATGTTGAGGTAAAATCGTCATCTCCCCCTTAGCAGCGGGAAGCACTACGCTGTTTACCATTTCGGAAAAAATCAATTTTTTTGGTGTAACAATTTCAAAAAGAAAGTTTTTTTCCATCAATTAGCCCTTTTTATCTTTATTTTGCTTCAGTTTCTAGCCGCTTTGCTTTTTCAATAGCTTCATCAATAGAACCTACCATATAAAAAGCAGCTTCTGGCATATTATCATACTCACCATCACACAAAGCTTTAAAGCTTTTAATTGTATCTTTTAAAGCAACCAATTTACCTGGAGCCCCAGTAAAGACCTCAGCCACATGGAAAGGCTGCGATAAAAAGCGCTCGATTTTACGAGCCCGCGCTACAACCAACTTATCCTCGGCAGATAATTCATCCATACCAAGAATAGCTATAATATCTTGCAAAGCTTTATAGCGCTGTAAAATCGTCTGCACTTTTCTTGCAACATCATAATGCTCTTGCCCTACAATTATAGGATCTAAGATACGAGAAGAAGAATCCAGTGGGTCCACCGCAGGATAAATACCTTTTTCTGCAATAGCACGCGATAAAACTGTTGTAGAGTCTAAATGCGCAAAAGAGGCCGCAGGAGCAGGATCCGTTAAATCATCAGCAGGCACATAAATAGCTTGCACAGAAGTAATAGAGCCTTTAACAGTAGTAGTTATTCGCTCTTGCAGGGCTCCCATATCTGTAGCCAATGTTGGCTGATAGCCCACAGCTGAAGGTATACGACCTAATAAAGCTGAAACTTCTGAGCCAGCTTGCGTAAACCGAAAAATATTATCTACGAAGAAAAGCACATCTTGTCCCTGATCACGAAAATGCTCTGCTATAGTAAGACCAGACAAAGCTACGCGAGCACGCGCGCCAGGAGGCTCATTCATTTGTCCATAAACTAGTGCACATTTAGAGCCAGCCACCGAGCCATCATGTTCTTTAGGATTCACATTAACATGCGATTCTATCATTTCATGATACAGATCGTTCCCTTCCCGCGTTCTTTCGCCAACACCTGCAAACACAGAATAGCCGCCATGAGCTTTGGCTATATTATTAATCAACTCCATAATTAAAACGGTTTTACCAACACCGGCACCGCCAAAAAGACCAACCTTACCGCCTTTAGAATATGGAGCCAACAAATCTATAACTTTAATACCAGTTTCTAAAATCTCTAATGCCGTAGATTGTTCAACATAAGGCGGGGCTTCTTGATGAATAGAACGCTTCAGCTCTGTTTTTATTTCACCAGCTTCATCTATTGGTTCACCGATAACATTCATTATCCGACCCAAGGTAGCTTCTCCCACTGGCACCATTATAGGCGAACCTAAATCGCGCACTTCCTGCCCGCGCATCAATCCCTCGGTTGTATCCATGGCAATTGCACGCACAACATTTTCTCCCAGATGCTGCGCTACTTCTAAAATCAGCTTTTGGCCATTATTTTCTGTTTCTAGAGCATGCAAAATCGCTGGCAAGGCCCCAGAAAACTCTACGTCGACAACGGCGCCAATAATCTGCTGAATATGCCCCAAAGATGCTGAATTTTCCATCTCTACTTTACCCTCTTGCTTAATACGGGTTACTGTTTTTCGTGGTTTTTTTACCGTTTCTACAGCTGTATTATTTGTTAAATCTTCAATTTGCACCATTATCCCTACCTTATTTTAAAGAGCTTCTGCTCCAGAAATTATTTCTATTAACTCTGTAGTAATACGAGCCTGCCTTTGCCTATTATAGGTTATAGATAGGCGGCCTATCATATCGCCAGCATTTCGCGTTGCATTATCCATAGCTGTCATCTTAGAACCCATTTCGCCAGCAATATTTTCTAACAATGCCGTAAAAATTTGTGTAGAAACATTATGCTTTACCAAATCTTCTAATAATGCCGCGCGACTTGGTTCATACTCAAAGCTAAAATTCAAGCTAGTTTCAGTTGTAGTTGGCTCTTCCAAGTTTGCTGGTATCAACGGTAATATTTTAGGCTCTTGCTGTATAACAGATTTAAATTGTGAATAAACAAATAAACAAACATCAAATTCTTGCTGCTCAAACCTTGTCAAAATATTTTTTGATATTGCATCAGCTTGTTGATATTGCAAGTTTTTTATATCCCTTAAACTAATATGCTCTAACATTAGCGAGGCAAACTCGCGGCGCAGCATATCAGCACCCTTTTTGCCAATAGTTAAGATTTTAACATCTTTACCAGCGGCCAACAACTCCAGGATTTTCGCCCGCGCTAAGCGCACTATTTGCGAATTAAACCCGCCACATAGCCCACGCTCAGCTGTTGCGATTATAAGCAAATAACGTTGTGGGTTATCTGGCATGCGCAATAAAGCAGGTAAATCCTGTGCTGGCAAATCGTCTGAAATATTAGCTATAAGCTGCACCATTTTAACACTATAAGGCCGAGAGGCTTCTACAGCTTCTTGCGCTTTGCGCAATTTTGCTGCCGCTACCATCTGCATAGCTTTTGTAATTTTCTGCGTTGCTTTTACCGAAGCAATGCGATCTCTAAGATCTTTTAACGAAGCCATAAATTTTATAAAAACCTATATCTATAATTTGCAATAAGACTTACTTTAATGTAGTTTGTGCAGCCAAAAAATTCTCACTATAAGCAGCGATTATCTCGCTAAGCTTATTCTTGAGCTCATCTGTAATTTGCTGTTTTTGTGCTAAATCTGCCAATAAATCTTTATTATCTGTACGCAATTTCAACAACAAACCCTTTTCATAAGCAGCTATATCATCTACAGATATATTATCGACATAACCATTAACACCAGCAAATAAAACCGCTACTTGCTCCTCCATCTTCAAGGGAGAAAATTGCGGCTGCTTTAATAATTGCGTAAGCCTAGCGCCGCGATTTAGCAAACGTTGCGTTGAAGCATCTAAATCCGAACCAAATTGTGCAAAAGCAGCCATTTCACGATATTGAGCAAGTTCACCTTTTATAGAGCCAGCAACCTGCTTCATCGCTTTTACTTGCGCAGCAGAACCAACCCGAGATACAGAAAACCCGACATTTACCGCAGGACGAATGCCCTGGTAAAATAAATTTGTTTCCAAGAAAATCTGTCCATCTGTAATAGAAATAACATTAGTCGGAATATAAGCAGAGATATCATTTGCCTGGGTTTCTATAACTGGCAAAGCTGTCAACGACCCCGCACCATGTTCATCACTTAATTTAGCCGCACGCTCCAAAAGTCTGGAATGAAGATAAAAAACATCACCTGGATACGCTTCCCGCCCAGGAGGTCTACGCAACAACAATGACATCTGACGATAAGCTACAGCCTGCTTAGATAAATCATCGTAACCGATCAAAGCATGCATGCCATTATCGCGAAAATATTCACCCATAGCACAGCCCGCAAAGGGAGCCAAAAATTGCATAGGCGCTGGATCCGAGGCCGTGGCAGCAACAATTATTGAATATTCTAGCGCCCCATTTTCTTCAAGAATTTTTACAAATTGCGCTACGGTTGAGCGTTTTTGCCCAATAGCCACATAAATGCAATAGATCTTTTCTTGCTCTGAGCCTGATTCATGAGCTGGCTTTTGGTTCAAAAAACTATCTAAAAGAATAGCTGTTTTTCCCGTTTGCCTATCGCCTATAACTAATTCACGTTGCCCACGGCCAATAGGAATCAAAGCATCTATCGCCTTAAGCCCCGTAGACATTGGTTCATGCACAGATTTACGAGCTATAATACCAGGAGCCTTAACATCTACCTGCCTATGTTCAGTAGCCTCTATTGGCCCCTTACCATCTATCGGATTACCAAGAGCGTCTACTACGCGGCCCAAAAGCCCCTTGCCCACTGGCACTTTAACTATATTATTGGTTCTTTTTACCGTAGAGCCTTCTTGTATAGTTTTATCAGAACCTAAAATAACCACCCCAACATTATCTGACTTTAAATTAAGCGCCATGCCTGGAACGCCACCTTCAAACTCAACCATTTCGCCAGCCTGTACATTGTCCAAGCCGTATATTGTAGCTATGCCATCGCCTACTGAAATCACTTGCCCGACTTCTGAAAGCTGAGCCGATTGTTCAAAATTTGATATCTGTTCTTTTAAGATTTTAGAAATCTCAGACGGTTTTATTTCCATCAATTGCCCTCTTTTAATGCCAATTTAAGCGATGATAATTTAGTTAAAAGCGATGTATCTATTTGATATGAACCAAACTTGACAATAAAGCCACCCAAAAGCGATGTATCTATTTTTATATCAAGCAGGATCTCTTTTTTAAACAGCGTTTTCAGCAACGTTACAATTTGTTGTTTTTGCTCTATTGTTGGATCGATTGAACTACGCAATTCAACTTTTGCTAAGTTTTGTTGATCTAACATCAAAGCTTCAAAAGCCTTGGCAATATCTGCCAACGTGGCCAATTTGCCATTAGTTACTAAAAGCTTTAAAAAATTAGCAAATACAGAATATGAAGCATCCGCATTATTGGCTGCACCAAGTTCACGCAGCATGGATTCAATCAAGCTAGTTTGCTCGGCTTTACTATAAAATGAAGCGGCTAAAGCCTTTACCAGCACAGGGTGCTCCGCAAAAGCGCTAGACAATAGACGCAATTTCTCGTGCACAGAATCCAATATACCAGCTCCATGCGCTATGTCAAACAGGGCTTTAGCATAGGGCTGGGCCATTTTTGATAGTTGCGTCATTAAACTAAAATTCTTTCCTCTAGCTTCACATTTACTAGCTATGAGGTTTATCATAGTAGCATATGCTGCGCAATAGTTTCAAAACTGTTTTTTAAAAAAAACTATGGGGATTGATATCAATTTGTATTTTTATACTATTCGGCGCTTTTGGTACAATTGCTAACCATTGACGCAAAAATTGCTGAAGATTCACATTCTTAGCAGCTTTAATAAGCAATCTATATCGATATTGGTTACGTATCATAGCAAGCGGCGCTTGGGCTGGACCTAATACCGAAATATCGCGCATAGCAGGGGCTTTTTGCCGTAGAATACGGGCATAATCTTGTGTTGCTTGATTATTTACACCACTTATTATTAGAGCCGCTAATTGGGCAAAAGGCGGCATGGCGGCCTGCAACCGCATAGCAATTTCCTGAGCATAAAAACTTTCTTTATCGTTTTTTAAAATCGACTGTATAACAGGATGTTGAGGACTATAGGTTTGAATTATACCATGGCTTTTTGCACTTTGTCTGCCTGCTCGACCTGTTACCTGTACCAAAAGTTGATAACTACGCTCTGCAGCACGTAAATCACCATTGTTCAGTCCGATATCAGCGTCTATAACACCAACTAAACTAACTTTGGGAAAATTATGCCCTTTGCTTATCAATTGCGTACCTATTATAATATCCACTTTTCCAGCACTTATATCCGCTAATTGCTGCCGCATAAGCCCTATGCCACCAATCATATCTGTGGAAAGAATCATAAGGCGAGCTTGCGGCAATAATTCTTGCACCTCTTCCGCTATGCGCTCTACGCCACCGCCAAAAGCCACTAATTGCTCAGCATTATGGCATTGGGGGCAAGCTTTAGGTATGTTTTGACTAAACCCACAGTGATGGCAAAGCAAAGCTTTATGAAATTTATGCTCGATTAAAAATGCTGAGCAATTAGGACAAGAAAAGCGATAGCCACAAGAACGACATAAAGTTATCGGTGCATAGCCACGTCTACCCAAAAATAAGATAGATTGCTGCTCTTTTTTTAAATTATCCATTAGGGCTGAAACCAAAGGCGGCGCCAAAAATCGATTGCGCGGCAAAGCAACCCTATTCATATCCACTAAACTTAATTGCGGCAAGCGCGCCTTGCTGTATCTTTCTTTTAACTCAATAAGTTTATATTTACCACTATTAACATTCACCACCGTTTCTATTGATGGGGTAGCGGAGCTCAAAATTATCGCAAAATTACCAAATTTAGCTCGAGCTACGGCCATGTCTCTAGCATTATAAAATATATTTTCTTCCTGCTTATAAGAAGAATCATGTTCTTCATCGACGATAATTAGCTGCAAATTTTTAAATGGTAAAAAAAGCGCAGACCTAGCACCGATTAATACTTGTATATGACCTAAAGCAACTTGATGCCAAATAATTTGGCGTTGTTTTTTTGTTAAACCAGAATGCCAAACCGCAGGGGTAGCTCCAAATCGCTCTTTAAAACGTGCTAAAAATTGTTGTGTCAGCGCAATTTCTGGCAATAATATCAGTATTTGACTATTATCTTTGAGCTTTTGCGCCACAGCTTCAAAATAAACTTCTGTTTTACCAGAACCAGTAATACCACTTAATAAGATAGCGGCAAAATTTGGCTGGGTAACTATAGCGCATAATTTTTCTACAGCATCTTCTTGCTCAGCAGAAAATTTCGTAACAGAGTGAAGAGGCAAAAGCTTAGTAGGCAAAGCAAGTTTTTTTTCTTGCCGCAAAAATCCTAATTGCACCAAGCCATTAATCATAGCCATTGAGACTTTTGCCGCTTTTACTAATTGGGATTTCTGCCAAGATTCACGCTCAGCGCTTATAGCTAAAAGTTGCTGACGCTTTGCTGTTAGCTTTAGCACCAGCTTAGCCATTGGCACAAAACTTATATAATCTAACTGCGGCATAACGATATCTGCCGCAAACCCGCGCAATAACATAGTTGCTACTAAGCCTAGCGGCGTAAGCGTATAATTTGCAAAAAATTGTGCAAACGCCATAAGTTCTTCACTCAAACAGATATCTTTATAGATTCTGTTAACAGGTCGTAATTTTAGTTTGGACAATTCCGCCTGAGCTATATGCTGCGTTTCTATAGCTATCGCATTATAATTTTTATTACCAAAAGTAACATTTATAATCGTCCCAGCTTTTATAGTAGCTTGGTCAGGCGGCAAGAGATAAAAATATGTTTTATCTAGCCTAACAGGCACCAAAACTACAATAACTGGAATGGGGGAATTGTTCATAATAAAAGCTCTACACCGCTAAGGATAAATGATGTATAAGCCAGCCTATAGATTAAACATCTATTGGAGCGGGCGAAGGGATTCGAACCCTCGACCCCAACCTTGGCAAGGTTGTGCTCTACCCCTGAGCTACGCCCGCTGAAATTTATCTACGCCGCAGTATAGCCCAGAGAAAAAAGATTGCAAGATTTATTTTATAAAAAACATATTTTTTTATAAAATAAGCGCTTTTCTTGCTATATTTAATGGTAAAAATTCAAAGGATTTAGGCTAGTGCAAAAAAAACCATCTGAGATCAACAATTTTTTAAACGCCTATAATAGCAAATTTAGTAGTTTACTATTTTATGGCCCTAACCACGGCTTAGTTTCTGGCCGAGCGGCAAACTATGCCAGACTCGCCAGCAATGCTTTTAACATAGCTTTAACCGATATACTTAGTACAATAATACTGCACGCCGATGAATTAGAAAGCAACCCGCAGAGATTGTTGGATGAAATACAAACCCTCTCTTTTTTTAACCATAAAAAAATAATTTGGCTAAAGCATTTAAACACCCAGCCAAACCTTACTAAATTGCTTAGCAATTTAGTAACAAGCGAGTTAGTAGATAGTTTATTATTGATAGAGGCTGGCGACCTTAAAAAAACTAATGGCTTACGCATCAAAACAGAGAGCTCAGCTTATAGCATGGCTATCCCATGTTTTAACGATGATGCTAACTCGTTAAATGGGCTAATAAATGAGATTTTACAAAAATATAGACTACAAATAGATGCAAGCACACAACAAATTTTATTGCAGCAATTGGGTAGCGACTATCTGCTTTCTAAAAGCGAAATAGAAAAACTCTGCCTTTATTGTGCACACAAAGGACAAATAACAACAGAAGATGTTATAGCAGTTATCAGTAATGTTAGCGCATTTAATCTAACCGAAATAATCGATTATATGCTTCTAGGCAACTTAGCCCAGTTTAATAATAATTTTGAAAAATACATAGCTAGCGGGGAAAGCGCTATAGGTATTTTAAACAGCGCTATCAGACAGCTTAGCCAATTGCAGGCCTTGCGCTATGAATTAGATAATGGACAAAATGCTAATCAGCTTATAGAAAAAATAAGGCCGCCTGTCTTTTTTAAAAGAAAAAAAACATTAGAAACAGCTCTACAGCTGTGGCCGCTTAGCGCTATAAATCGTGCTTTAGCTCTGCTGCAAGAAGCTAATCTGCAATGCCGGCTAAATAATAAGAGCGAAATAATTATTACTCAAACCCTATGTTTGAAATTAGCGCGAGCTATAGCTTCAAAAAGCCGGGCTTAGTTCTTAAATACGACTAACATGCTCTAAATAAGCAGCGCGCAAGATACTAGCCATCGGGCCAAGCGCCCCCGAGCCTATTGTTTTACCATCTAACTGCACGACACCCGCTATAAAACTAGTAGCAGAGCTAATAAAAGCTTCTTTAGCCTGCAAGGCTTCTTCTAGGGTAAAAGGCCGCTCGGCAGTCTTTAGCCCCATTTTTTTTGCCAAATTCAATAGAGTAGCACGGGTTATACCAGGCAAAATTGTACCATCAGCATCTCTAGTTACTATGCAACCAGCAGAATCAACTATATAAAAATTAGCAGAGCTGGCCTCGGTTATATAACCGTCTTTCACTAAAACCACATCATCAAGCCCTTGCTTAACTGCAGCGCTCTTTTCCATAGAAGCAGATAAAAGCTGAGTAGTTTTAATGTCACAATGGCCCCAGCGTACATCTGGTCGAGAAATTAATTTTAACAATTTTGCCTCTAGCAAGACTTGATTTTCTTTAGCCACAGCAAACATAAAATAATTTGGTTGCAGATCCCCTGCGATAACAAAATCGCGGTCTGTTGAACCGCGCGTTACTTGCAGATATACTAAGCCCGTTCTATATTGATTCTGCTCTATTAATTGCCGCGCTGTAGCTAAAAAATCATCTACACTAAACGTAAAATCAATATTCAGGCGGCTTAGCGAATTTCTTAGCCGTTGTAAATGAGCTTGAAAATCTAAAAATTTACCATCAAGGAAACAAATAACCTCGTACACTGAATCAGAAAATAAAATAGACCGATCAAATATTGGAAGGCTAGCCGTAGCTTCGCTTACAAATTTTCCGTTAACATAAGCTAGTTTAGTCATTACTTTCCCCTTTTGATTCTAAAGGCTTTGTAGTAAAATCTTGCATAAGGCTAGTTTTAGCGATTTTTTGCCAAATAACAGCACCTAAAATTTTACTCAATGGCGCCACAGCTTGCCACCGTAATAAAGCCATACCATCCGCACACCAGGCATAATCATATAAAAGCTCTGGCAGATTATAGCTTTTGCCGAGCTTTTCTTTAATTATTTTTGCTAAATTATAGCATCTAGCCAAGGGCTCAGCCTTTATAGCTTTTTCGACATAATCCATTGCAGCGCTAGGGCGGTCCCATTGCAGGGCAGTTTTGCTAAGTGCTAAATAAGAATATACATTTTCTGGTTGCAACTCGGCCAATTTCTGCGCGCGGTCAAATCGGGCTTCTGCTAGCAAATTCTTTTCACCATATATATAAGTCTCAGCTAAATCTGGATGTGCAAATTCTTTCCAGCCAGCTTCACATAATTTTATTGCTTTACGCGCTTCATCACGCTTAAATAAAATTTGGCTATATATATTAATTATATTTATATTTTTGCTGTCTAAGCCATAGGCACGCTGTGCAAATTCTTCTGCCTGTTTTAAGTTATTAGACATCAACTCTTGCGCTCTGGCTATAGAAAATAAAGCCTTGCTATTGTGAAACGCCATAGAACTGCGCATGGATTTGGTGCTAGCCACTTCTATTTCCTGCCATAAATCCTGAGCCAATTGCCAATTGCCAGTAGCTATATAATGCCCCAAAAGATTATTATTTACCCAGCCAATGGTTTTATTAGCCTTAAACAATTCGCGACAATAATTATGCGCCGCTTCTATATCACCCCGCTGCAAAGCAGCTTTATACAGCATATGCAGCCCTATAGCTGCGCTATTTTCGTCTTTCTGCCCAGCCAAATCTTCATAACGTTTCAGGGCAGCGTGGTTTTTTCCCGCTTGTTTTAAAGTTTGCGCCTCAATTAATGGGTAAACAAGCTTATGCAACCCATTTAAACTAGGGCTGTTCTTATGATCTGAAATTGCGCTTAATTTAGCAAATAAATTGTCGGTTCTAGACTTATCGTCACTAATATAAGAAGCTATAGTATCAGTTAGCAAAGTTTCATATTGCTGTTTTTGAGCATTTTTGCGATTGGCAATCAAACGGCGAGGGGCCAAAAACAATTGGCGCAAAAAACTAACAAATAAATATATTACAAGCAACCCAAGAAATAATATACTAATGCCAAATAGGGCAGAAAACTTCCAACTCTTAGCACCAAAGTCAAAAATTATATTAAAATTATAAGCATCTAGGGCAGCAAAGGCCAACCCCAATATTATTATAATAAAAACATAAAGAAATAGCCGAGTCATTACATCGCAACTGGCGGGGTAGAGTTAGCAGGCACAGCCATATGGGTAGTTTCACTTAGCTGTTTTAATATAGACTGCAATGCTGTTTCTGCTCCTATCTTAACTTGTAATTTTGCTGTAAATGCCTGTAGATTTTGCTTCATAGAATCTGGCAATGTTGATAATTCTGCATTGGCTTTGGTATAATTAGCTTGTTTTAAGTAATATTCCACACGCGCCAAAATATCTGCTGGCTGTGAGCCCTGCAAATTACCGCTAGCGTGCCTTACCGTAATTTGCTGCTTTAGCCAATTTAACACTTTTTGACTGCTAGCTGCCTGCGAATCTGCTGCTGAACCCAAACCGATAATGCTATCGCTCTGTGTTCTAAATTCATCTAACAACATTTGTTGATTCGCTATACCAGTAGGCGCATATTGTTCAAAAATATGTAAATTATTTACATTAATAGCGGGGTCATTGCCGCCCAGATTTTTTACCAGGCTTATTTCATTAGTAAAATCATGGCCAGAAGCTATAGTAAATTTCAAATTATTGAAGGCACTTAGCAAAGCAAGCTTATGCAGCTGCAGCAATTTATTCTGCAGCTCTTGCGAGGTAGCTTTTAGCTGCTCTACATTCTGCCGGTCAGCATCTGACAAAACCGTGCCATTTGCTGTAGTTTTTAGCGCGGCAATAGCGCCAGCTTGCTCGGCCTGCTGTTTTAATAAATTTGCGTTAACCGCCTGCAATTGCGTAAGATTTTGCTGCAGCTGATCTATTTTAGCATCTATTGCCAAGGCTCTACCTTCAACAGCTGTTAATCTATCTACACCACGAGAAGCGGTGGTTGCAGCGCCACTAAATAATGGCCATTTATAAGCCGCAAAGCTAGCTATGGCTAGGCCAAATACCGCGGCAATTGCCGTTAAAAGCCATTTTGGTGATGATTTGGATGAAGTTTGTTGTTCTACTTTTAATTCAGTCATAGTGCCCCGCTCAAGTTAGCTTATTATACATAATTTATTCGCTATAAGCAAAATGTCAATTCTTAACTTATTAGGTTAGAGATTAATTCAATAGCGCCACCTTCATCCGGTGTTGCAGACACATAAATATTTTGTGCTAGGTTGTTGGGTAAAGCTTGAGCTATGCGGCTCGAAAAACAAACATACTTCACTTGGGCTGGTAAATATTGAACTATTAATGAGCATAATTTTGCGCTATAATTTGAAGTAAGAAGCACTATAGAAACTGAGCCCAAATAAATTTCACCAATTAATATTTTATTTATATTAGCTTCGCAAGGCACTGTTGCATAAGTTTCTGCCACTCGAAAATCAATGCCCATTTTAAGCCATGTATATTCCAAAGCTTTACGCCGCCGATGGCCGCATAAATATAATAAAGGCGCTTGAATATTTTGATGCGTTAAGATAAATTCATCTAAGTCTCTAACTACCGCGGCAATATTACTGCAACCATAAGCCCTTGCCGTTTTGGCCGTCTCTTGCCCTATACAATAAAATGGCAAATGTGATATCGTCGCTAAATATGTTTTATCTAGATAAAAAAAACTTGCAGCACTAGTAACTATTACATTAACAACACCTTCTATCATAGGCAGCTGCGTAAAATAAGGCCGAATTTCGCTAAGCGGTATAGCAATCGCCTCTAAGCCAATCTGCCGTAAACATTCCAATGTCTTTTGTGCTCTAAGCTTTGGCCGAGTTACTAAAATCTTACCAGCTTTATTCCCAATCTGCAAAAAAATCTGCCCCCGCATATTCAAGCAGTTGCTGCGCTCCTTTGATTCCTATATTATTAGCGATCTCGCACGCATCGGCGAGCATAAGCATTTGTTTTAATGCAAACTCCTCTTTAATTTCAAAGGATTCTTTGCCGTCCACCGATAAAATCATACCGTGAAAATATAATTTGTTATTTTCTATAAAAGCATATGCGCAAATCGGCGTGCGGCAAGAACCATCGAGCTGTTTTAAAAAAGCTCTTTCTGCACTTAAAGCTATATGAGTTTCAAAATGGTCTAGCTTAGACAATAAATTTTGTGTAACCAAATCTACTTGCCTGGTTTCTAGACAAATCGCGCCCTGCCCTGGAGCTGGTGGAAAAGTAGCTACATCCATTATTTGCGTAATATGCTCTGTCAAACCAAGCCGCTGCAAGCCTGATAGCGCCAAAAAAGTTCCTGATATTTGCCCAGTTTGCACTTTTGCTAACCGTGTTTCTACATTACCGCGCAATAAAACGATATTTAAATCTGGACGTAGTTTTTTTACTAAAGCCTGCCGCCTCAAGGCCGAGGTACCAATAGTTGCCCCCGGGGGTAAATCTTCAAACAACACCTTATTATGCGAAATAAAGCAATCTGCCACGGCAGCCCTTTTCATATAAGCCGCAATAATCAGGTTATCTGGCAACAGAGTTGGCATATCCTTAGTTGAATGTACTGCTACATCTATCCTATTTGCTAGCAAAGCATCTTCTATTTCTGCCGTAAATAAGCCTTTGCCACCTATCTGTGCCAAAGAACGATTTAAAATACGGTCGCCCTGCGTGCTCATAGATTCTATCAATATATCGTTAGACGATAAACCATGGGCTGCTTGAAAAGCTAGCTTAACTTCTAAGCTCATTGCCAAAGCTAAGTTACTACTACGCGAACCGATTTTTATAATTTTCCTTTGCATTTCTCTCCCATGATATGTTATTGCATGGTATATTATAATTACACAAAAAGATCAAAGGCTATAGCGTAAAATGCGCATTTTGGGTATAGAGACTAGTTGTGACGAAACGGCAGCTGCCATTGTAGAATGCGATGAAGCTGGCCAAGGACATATCCTTAGCAATATAATTTGGACCCAAACAGAGCACACCACTTATGGCGGTGTAGTACCCGAAATTGCGGCAAGAGCCCATGTAGAAAAATTAGATGAACTTATCTTGCAAGCCTTAAAGCAAAGCAAAAGTAGTTGGCAAGAAATATCTGCTATAGCCGCAACGGCGGGGCCTGGCTTAATTGGCGGGCTTATGGTAGGGCTGGTAACAGCAAAAGCCTTGTGTTTAGCTTTGAACAAACCCTTAATTGCCGTTAATCATCTAGAGGGCCACGCGCTTACTGCACGGCTTAGCCATAATATAGCTTTTCCTTATTTATTATTGCTGGTTTCCGGCGGACATACGCAATTGTTATTAATTAAAGATTTTCAAAATTATGAACGTTTAGGCACAACTATAGATGACGCCTTGGGTGAAGCTTTTGATAAAACTGCTAAGCTATTGGGCTTGGGCTATCCTGGCGGACCAGCTGTTGAAGATAAAGCTCAACAAGGCTGTGCTAGCGCTTATAATTTTCCCCGACCGTTAAAAGGCAAACCTGGCTTCGATTTTTCCTTTTCTGGACTAAAAACAGCTATACGGCATTGTATAGAGCAAGAAAATGTTACACAAACTGGTCTTACAGATAAAAAAATTGCAGATATCTGTGCCTCTTTCCAAACCGCGATATGCGACATATTAAACAACCGAGCACAAGCAGCAATGCTATATTTTAGCCAACAATATACACAAGCAAAGCCAGTGTTTGTAGTAAGTGGCGGCGTTGCAGCAAATCAACAAATACGCAACCAATTGCAAAATTTATGCCAAGCAAATGAATTTGAATTTATTGCACCGCCGCAAAATTTATGCAGCGATAATGCCGCGATGATAGCTTGGGCCGGAGCAGAGCATTTTGCAAGAGGCAATTGCAGCAGCTTAGCTTTCGCCGCAAAATCCCGCTGGCGCTTAGACGAAAATGCAACTATTGCCTTGGGGTCAGGCAAAAAAGGAGCCAAAGCATGAATTATACCATAATAGGCAGTGGCGCCTGGGGCACAGCATTAGCCAATATGATAAGCCAAAAGGATTTTGTAACACAAATATTTGGCCATAATCAGCAAATTATCAACGAAATAAACACCCAACACAGCAATGAAAAATATCTACCCTCTATTAAACTTAGTAGCAAACTTATAGGCTGTAGCGATTTACAACAAGGCCTGCAAAAAGCGCAACGTATTATTTTGGCCGTTCCGGCACAAAGCCTAAGAAGCTTTTTGATTGAAAACAAAGCCATTATTAGCCCTAACCCAGCCCCACTTATCTTATGCGCTAAGGGTATTGAGCGCGAGCAAGGCTGCTTTATGTCACAAATAGTAGCAGAGGTTCTACCCCAACATACAATCGCCGTACTTTCTGGGCCTAGCTTTGCCGAAGATGTGGCCCGCGCACTACCAACGGCCGTTACCCTGGCTTGCCAGGATGTAGCTTTGGCAGAACAATTATCACTAGAATTATCCTCGCATATTTTTCGCTGCTATATTAGTAATGACATTTTAGGCGCACAAATTGGTGGCGCTCTAAAAAATGTTTTTGCTATTGCTAGCGGAGCTGCTGCTGGCTACAAATTAGGCGATAGCGCTGCTGCGGCTTTAATAACTCGTAGTTTTGCTGAAATGCGGCGCATAGGTATAAGCTTGGGCGGCAAGCTAGAAACACTCTGCGGGCTCAGCGGGCTGGGAGATTTAATGCTTACTTGTAATTCTAGCAAATCTCGCAATTATGCCTATGGCTATGCATTGGGCACTAAAACCCCACCTGCTAACAAATTGGTTGAAGGATATTTTACAGCTACCATAGCAGCCAAACTTTGCCGAAAACATAATATTGACGCCCCACTTATATTTGCGGTAGAAAAACTACTAAATGGTACCCGCTCCATTGAAGAAACCTGCAGCATGCTATTAAATAGAACTATTAAAATTGAAGATTAACATGAAAAAAAACATAGAAAATATTAATTACTGGCTATTTAAATCAGAACCAGATTGCTGGTCTTGGGCGCAGCAAAAAGCCAAAGGTAATGAAGGGGAAGAATGGAGCGGCGTTCGCAATTTTGAAGCTCGCAACAATATGCAAAAAATGCGGCTTAAAGATCGTGGTTTCTTTTATCACTCTGGTAAAGAAAAGCGGATTCTTGGCATTGTCGAAATATGCAAAACTGCTCATATAGACAGCACAAGCGAAGATGATTGCTGGTATTGCGTAAATGTATGTGCAATTTCTGAACTGGCCCGCCCAGTCTCTTTAGCGCAAATTAAAGAACACCCGCAATTAGCCGACATGGCTCTAGTAAGGCGCTCTAGGCTTTCTGTTGCGCCTGTAGCCCCACATGAATGGCAAATTATCTGCGAATTAGCGCAAGAATCATAATATCATGTCAACTATCGCCTTATACATTAATGATACTATCTTGCACCGGCTTATCGCTGAACAGCTAAATTATATTGCTGACTATAAGGCACAAGATTACGCCGAAAATACCCAAGATTATGATTTGCTAATAATTGATCTAGACAGTGTTGAGCTAAATAATTTTATACCCAATGCCGCCGCACCAATATTAGCTTTGGCAAATGCTGCAGATATACAAAGCCAAATTGCAAAGCTAGATTTTGAAATAAACGATTATCTTAGCAAGCCATTTCGCCTGACCCATCTTTTAAAACGCATAAGCGAAAGATTAAGCAAAAATCAGCTTTGTTTCAGCTGCGCTAATTATAAATTTTATGCTTCTAAAAATTTATTTATTAATGACAAAGAGCATATGATAAAAATAACGCCAAAAGAGGTCGAAATAATAAGCTATCTCTATCAAGAAAAAGCTAGATTTGTTGGCACAAAAGAGCTTTTGTCTAATATAAAAGGCATACAAGAAATAAGCTTATATCGCTTGCGGCAAAAATTTGGCAACAGCAATATCTTATGCAAAAACAAAGCTGGCTACAGGCTAAATCTTTAAGGCAATGCCCCTATAATCCCCATTAAATTTAATGCTGATTTATTGTCCCATGGCGCTGCACCATTTACCACAGCTATCAAACAATGCTGCTTATTAAATAACAAGCTAACAGGCAAGCCAAAAGCCAGGCTTTTTCTACGTAGGGAATTAAATAACTCACCATCCTTATCCCTATAGGCGGCTAAATTACTTGCTACAGAATTATCAAAAAATTGCCTGATTTTTTCTGTTGTGCTATTATCTATATTAACTGGGATGAGTTGAAATTTTTTTTCTAGCTCATATTTTGCTAAAGCCGCTAAAGCTGGCATTTCCTGGCGACATGGGCCGCACCAAGACGCCCACAGATTTAGCAACACAGCTTTATCGCCCAAAGAGGCCAATTTTACCTCTTGCCCAGCAGGGCTAGTAATACTCCAATCGCCGCCATAAATCGGCTGCTCCAATATACGCATATTAGCAAACGCTGCTTTGCTAAGCGTTACTTTATCCGCAGCAGCCAATGCGCAGCTTGGGGATGTTGCATAAGATGGTGCGGCTAACAAAAAAAATAAAACAAAAGCGACAAAATATGGCATAGCTTTAACCTAAAAAAACTGTTATTTATGACAAGTTTATTATAGAAGAATAAATAAAAGGTAACCTATGGCATTAACTAAACTTTTTCTTGGCCTAAGCTTGGCTGCTGTCCTTTTAGCGGCGTGCGGGCGCGCTGGGCCACCTGTGATAACAAAGCAGCTACAAAACCATAAATTTATCCTAGATCCTTTACTAAATTAGCGCTGAATTATGCAAGATTTTATTTATAATGAACAAGGCGAGCTACTTGCCGAAAATGTTAAAATTAGCGCTATAGCCGCAACTATTGGCACACCTTTTTATTGCTATAGTTCTAGTACTATAAATAAATTATGCAGCTATTACCATGCTGCCTTCAAACCGATAGGCGAATATTTAATTGCCTATGCAGTAAAAGCCAATTCTAATCAAGCTATAATAAGTCAACTTGGTGAACTTGGCTGCGGCGCCGATATTGTTTCGCATGGTGAATTGAAACGGGCTATACACGCAAAAATTAACCCGCAAAAAATTATCTTCTCTGGCGTCGGCAAAAGCATTGAAGAGATAGATCATGCTTTGCAGCTTAATATTGGCTGTTTCAACATAGAATCAAAGGCCGAGCTAGAGTTACTGGCCCAGCGCGCGGCTTTTTTGGCTATTGAAGCACGCATTTCTATTAGAGTTAACCCAAACATTGATGCAAAAACACACCCAAAAATTGCCACGGGCATGTCTCATAACAAATTTGGAATTGAATTGTGCCAAGCATTAGCATTATATGAGTATGCGGCTAAGCTAGCCTATATAAAAATTTGCGGCATAGATGTGCATATTGGCAGTCAAATACGCGATTTAACCCCCTTTGGCGAGGCATTTCATGTCATTAACCAGTTTATTAAAGAATTAAATGCGCATAATATAGAACTTGCCCATGTAGATATTGGTGGCGGCCTAGGCATTGATTATAATAAGCTCGGCGCAGATTTAGAAGATAAAGATAATATCGAGCAATATGCAAAACTAGCTGCAAAATATTTTGCAAATAGTGGTTTAAAGATTATATGCGAACCAGGACGCTCTTTAGTCGGAAATGCTGGCATACTAGTAAGCTCGGTATTATATAGCAAAAAAAGCTATAACAAAACATTCATAATTATTGACGCAGCCATGAATGATTTATTGCGGCCTACTTTATATAACGCTTTCCAGAAAATAATAACGGTACAGCAACAACCAACTAGACCAAAAATACATGCTGATATCGTAGGCCCCGTTTGTGAAACAGGCGACTATATAGCCCAAGATAGAGAAATAGAAATGGTTAACAATGGGGAAATGTTAGCTATTTTAGGTGCTGGCGCCTATGGTGCAGTTATGGCTAGCACCTATAATAGCCGGCTATTGATACCAGAAATATTGGTTAAAGACACGCAATTTGCTATTATTAGGCCAAGGCAAAGCTACCAAGCTCTACTAGAGCTAGACCGCTTGCCGCCCTGGCAATAATAATTATACTTAAGATATTGTAGCAAATTACGTAGAAAGCCCTAATAAATCCCCCATCATAGAAGCTGCTACAACAAAGCGTGAAATATTCAAATCTGCCTCTATTAAAGCATTCATACGTGCCGTTATCGGCTCAATCTCATTATATCGCTGGGTAAGCCAAGCAGATACTGGTGTATCCGTGTCTTTATGATTTTTTACTACATTAACCGTAATTTGGCACAAAGTACGCCCAATAGCGTCCTTTGCTCTCGCCAAAGCCATATCATCATAATAGTCAATTACAGGAATAGCGTTACTGGCCTCTTCAACTTGATCTATTTTAAATATAGTGCTGATTTTGAAATAACTACGGCTAAGTATAGTTAAATCAATATTCTCCTGCACCGACATCAAAACAATATCAGGAATTCTTATAGATATTTGCAAGAAGCTTAATCTACGAGCCAAGCTCGATTCTAACCCCAAGGATATATATTGTGCTTGTTTTTGCTCTAGCACTGCATATAACTCATCTGGCAATATATCTTTAGCATTATCGTATAGATAATTATGGGCTTTTGCAATTTTTTCTACTATTTCGCTTAAACTATATTCATTATTTAAACGAGGATAAAGCTTAACCATATTTAAAAACAGCTCTATAGTCTGCGCTAATTTTACCATTACCTCTTTATATAATCCGTTTTGCACTTGGCCTGGAATAATATTATCTAAAGCATCGATATCTTTAATTAAAGATTCAACAGCAAAACCGTCATGAATAGCGATATAAGCTTTTGCCACTTCAATAATATCTATACCTGCTTTATCAGCTAAACGAAAAGCAAAAATAGCTCCGGTAGAATTGACAATAGCGTTAGCTAAGATAGTAGCTATTATAGGGCGCCGCAATTGGTGACGCTCTATCTCCGCGCTAAATTTGCTTTGCATTAATGGCGGAAAATACGCCAACAATCTTGCATGAAAATAACTGTCGTCCAAAAATTCACTATTTGTAAGCTCATCTTGCAGTGTTAGCTTGGCATAAGCCATTAGCACCGAAAGTTCTGGTCTAGTTAAAGCTTGCCCATGCAACAACCGTTCTTTTAACGCAGTATCTGACGGCAAGATTTCTACTTTGCGATCTAGCCGCCCTTGACGCTCTAGACTAGACATAAAGCGCATTTGTTGCGGCAAATTACGTGTTGCCATATCTTGAGCAAGCGATAATACCAGAGGTTGCCGATAATTATTATACAAAACCAGTGCCGACACATCTGGGGTCATATTTTTCAATAATTCATTTCGCTCTTCCCGCGTAAGCTTACCATTACGCATAGCATTTGCCAAAGCAATCTTGATATTAACCTCTACATCCGAGCAATTAACCCCGGCAGAATTATCTATCGCATCGGTATCACAGCGCCCGCCAGCTATAGAATATTCTATACGACCACGTTGCGTTAAGCCAAGATTCGCACCTTCAGCCACAATCTTAGCACGCAATTGATTGCCCGTAACCCGGACACTATCATTAGCTCTGTCCCCGACTTGCGCATCTGTTTCGCTACTAGAACGAACATACGTACCAATACCGCCAAACCATAACAAATCTACCTCGGCTTTTAATATGGCATTAATTATCTCAAACGGCGTACCTGATTGTTGTTGCAGACCAATCGCGGCAGCGGCTTCTGGCGTTAGTTTTATTGCTTTTGCTGAACGCGAAAATACACCGCCACCTTTCGAAATCTTAGTAACATCATAATCTTGCCAACTAGAACGCTCCATATTAAACAAACGCTCGCGCTCGGCATAACTAGTAGCTATATCTGGGTTAGGGTCAATAAAAATATCTCTATGGTCAAAAGCCGCTATAAGCTTTATCTGTTTAGATAACAACATACCATTGCCAAACACATCACCAGACATATCGCCAACACCGATTACTGTAAAAGGTTGCGTTTGGATGTCTCGGTTAAACAACTCACGGAAATGGCGCTTTACAGCTTCCCAAGCGCCTTTAGCGGTAATGCCCATTTTTTTATGGTCATAGCCCGCCGAGCCACCAGAAGCAAAAGCGTCATCTAACCAAAATTCATGGCTTTGGCTAATAGCATTAGCTGTATCAGAAAAGCTTGCGGTACCTTTATCTGCAGCAACAACAAAATATGGATCATCGCCATCAAGCCGCTTTACATCCTTTGGTGGCTGCACTTTGCCCGCTACCAAATTATCTGTTATCGAAAGCATGGCATCGATATAGCCTATATAAGCTTGGCGCGCAGCTTCGCTTAATTGCGCTCTATCCGCATTTTGTGGCAATTGATGTGGGTAAAACCCGCCTTTTGAACCCACAGGCACTATCACCACATTTTTTACTTGCTGGGCTTTTACCAAACCCAACACCTCGGTACGATAATCTAATGGCCGATCAGACCATCTAATACCGCCGCGCGCTACAGGGCCAAAACGCAAATGTACGCCCTCTACCAACATGCCATAAACAAATATTTCGCGATATGGCTTAGGTTGCGGCATGCCTTCAATCAAGCGTGGATCAAATTTAATAGCTATAATAGAGCGCAATTCACCATTTTCTTGGCTAGCAAAAGCATTGGTGCGTTGGCTTGCTTCTATAAGACTTACATAACGTCGTAAAATTAAATCATCATCCAAATTAGGCACACTCTGCAAGGCTTCTTCTATCTTACTACGCAATTGCTCTATTTTAGCTTTGCTTTGCTCAGAATCTAATTGCGGAGCAAATTTTTGATAAAACATTTCATATAAATCGCGTGCAATATTACCATAAGCATCCAGGGCATTTGCCAAATGCTTCTGAGAATAAGCTATGCCTATTTGTTGCAAATAACGCCCATATATCCGTAGAATCAATACTTCTCGCGGTGCCAATTTTGCCGACTGACATAATTTATTATAAGCGTCATCGTCAATTTTTTCTGCCCATGCTTGCTCAAAAGTCGCGTTCAGCAACGCAACATTTTCTAGATCTACTTTAGCCTGATTACTGCGCTGCAATTGCATAGAATGCATATAAATCAACTGATCATTCTCATCCAACAATTCAAATGTCTGCTCATTTATTACTGTAAAACCCATATTTTCTAACAGAGGCACACGCTCAGATAACATAAGGGCAGTTTGTCGGTGATATAATTTTAAACTAACCTTATTTTCTTCTTGCTCAGCAGATCGATAAAACTGTACGAATAATGGTTTTTCTGCATCAAGCTCTAAAATATGCCGCGCATCTTCAAGAGCAGCTTTGGCGTCAAAACTATCGCGATAGATAGGCGGGAACTTTGCCGCCAAATGCACGGTCGGATCTTCAGCACCGGATGAGCCAGCTTCGGTTATCAGACTTTCGTTCCAGCTGCGAGTAATGCTAGAGATAGCTTTTTCTAGCGTTTCTCTTTCTATTTGCGGTGCTTTAGTTGCAGCATTACGGTGAATAATATAATGCAAACGTGTTATGGCTGTGTCCATAAAAAATGAACTATATTCGTAAAAATCGCCCCCATAAACTTCTAGCAAATACTGACCTAATTTTTCGCAATTGCTTATATTATATTGCGCCTTTGGCAAATATACCAAAGTTGTAACAAAGGATGTCGCATCTACCGGATGGCTTAAAACGCGTAGTCGCGGCCTGTCTACTAGCTCTAGCAACAGGGCAACATTTTCTGCCAATTGTTTGACATCTGTACGAAACATCTCATCGCGTGGATAATGCTCTAAAATATTTAGCAACGCCTTGCCAGAATGATCCTTAACATTATAGCCCAATTGCTTAACAATGATATTCGCTTTATCACGCAAATATGGAATAGAACATACAGCATTCGTATAAGCACTAGTTGTAAACAGCCCAACAATACGCAGAACCGAAGCGGCTTCCTTTTGCGGTTGCAAGATTTTTACATATATATCTTCTAAGCACACAAATTTATGAACTTTTGAACGCTCATCTGCCTTGGTAATAGTTAATAAATTAGCGCCCATAGGCCAGTTCAATTCTTTCGGCAGATCTACACCCAAAAAACTTACAGGATCTGCTAATAATTTATTATCCTCAAGCTTATATTCGCCTAGGCCAAGAAAGGTAAAGTTATTATCAACCAACCACAATAAAAACTCTGCCACAGCCTCCATTTCGCTATCACGCTTAGTTGCCGCCAAATTTTGATAATTAGTTGCTACCTCTTTAACCTTTGTTACCATCGAAGGCCAGGCAGCCACAGCGCGGCTAACAGAGTTTAAAACCTCTTGTAGCTTACCATTTAATTGTTCTTGCGAAGCAATGCTAATATGCTCTACAGCAAATTGCATTAAACTTAATCGATGTTGTTTTTGCTCAGCAAATTGAGCGCTGCTTACTAAAAGACCAGATTCATGCGGTGCTATGTCTAAAATAGGATGAGCTACCATATATAAAGCTAATTTGGAGTCATTTATAGTATTTAAAACTGAATCAAGCAAAAATGGCTTATTTTCATTTACAACTGTTATAACTACTATAGGTTTGCCTTTACGAGAAAGCCCCTCTGTTGCAAAACGTAATATGGGTTTGTCTGTTTTATAGTCCAGCAAGGCGCTAGCAGCTTCTTTAACTAGGCTCAGCTGCTCCTGCTCCGTAAATTGCTGCAAATCCTCTTTAGACACAGCGCCCAGAATTAAAGGCACAAGCGCGGCATAGTCTATTGGCGCATTTCCTTTAATCACTAGCTGTTTTGTGGCTTCAACTACATTATCTATTGACACGGTATATCCCTTTTGCAATTATCTCAAGCTATTCTAATACAAATTATGCTAATGTAAAATATATTTCTTTATTTTATAGCAGGATTAAAAAGAATTAATGACTACACTGCCAGAAAGCTTACTGCAAGGCTATGCAAGCTTTAAAAACAGCCTTAATAAAACAGACAAGCAGCATTACAAACAACTTGCCAGAGAAGGGCAAACGCCAAAAATTATGGTTGTCGCTTGTTGTGATTCTCGTGTTTCACCAGAAACTATTTTTAATACCGCACCAGGCGAAATTTTTGTGGTGCGTAATATTTCTAATTTAATACCACCATTTGAACCAGACGGCCAGCATCACTCAACTTCTGCTGCTTTAGAATATGGCGTACGAATCCTAAAAATCAATCATATAGTTATATTAGGGCATGAAAATTGCGGTGGTATAACTGGCGTTTTAAATAACACCATGAACCCCATAGCAAATAGCGATTTTATTGGCCAATGGCTAGATTTATTAACCCCCTTAAGCAAAGAATTACTAGCAGATAGCTCCTTAACTTTAAGCCAAAAACATACAGCTCTAGAGCAACTTTCGCTAAAGCAATCGCTATTGAATTTACGCAGTTTCCCCTGGATCAAACAATTGGAAGAAGCAAAGAAATTAAGCCTAAGCGCGGTATGGTTTGCTATAGAAAAAAGCGAACTATGGATATGGCAGGAAGCTAGCAAAACTTTTGAAAAACTAGCGCGGTCAGCTTGACTTTATGCTGTAATTATAGTTTACTGCAAAACTGCATTACTTATCTAACATTAAGTATTATATAAATATAAGCTAGGGCGCAATTATTGCACAGACCTTTAGCTAACATCCGACAGCGCAGAGCGTCCTCGGGTGCTTTATTTGTTTGTATAATATAGGGGCACAAAACTATGTTTGAATCTTTACAAGATAGACTTGGGCAGGTTTTTAACAATTTAACAGGCCGCGGCAGCCTTTCACCAAAAGATACCCAACAAGCCTTAGCCGAGATCAGAGCCGCTTTAATAGAGGCCGATGTTTCCTTACCTATTGTTCGCGGCTTTATAAAACGAGTAAGCGAAAAAGCGGTTGGCGCACAAATCATACGCTCTGTAAAACCAGGGCAAATGGTAGTTAAGCTAGTGCATGATGAATTGGTTGCGATTCTAGGCACGGATGAAGCGACTATTAGTTTAAATGCCGCAGCCCCTGTAGTGCTATTATTGGTAGGGTTACAAGGCTCAGGAAAAACCACTACAAGTGCTAAATTGGCCAAACGGCTAAAAACCCAAAAAGGCAAAAAAGTCCTACTAGCTTCACTAGACACGCAGCGGCCAGCCGCACAAGAACAATTACGGCAGTTAGCGGAGCAAATTCAAATAGAAAGCCTGCCTATTGTGCAAGGGCAAGGCCCAACAGAAATAGCAAAACGCGCTTTGGCTACCGCAAAATCTCAGTCTTTTGATATATTAATTTTAGATAGCGCTGGCCGTACCCATATAGATGAAAATTTAATGCAAGAGTTGCAGCAAATAAAGGTTGCCACTAACCCGCATGAGATCTTATTGGTAGCAGATAGCTTAACTGGGCAAGATGCCGTTAATTTAGCTTCTTCTTTTAATGAGCGTATGGCTTTAACTGGTATAATTTTAACTAGAATAGATGGCGATGGACGCGGCGGGGCCGCGCTTAGCATGCGAGCAGCAACTGGCCTGCCCATTAAAGCCGTTGGCGTGGGTGAAAAGCTTGATGATTTAGAAGATTTTTATCCTAAACGTATAGCCGATCGCATTTTGGGCATGGGAGATATCGTAAGCCTGGTGGAAAAGGCAGCGGAGAATCTGGATAAAGAAAAAGCAGCCGCTTTAGCAAAAAAGATGCAAAGCGGTAAGTTTGACTTTAACGATTTAGCCACTCAATTGCAGCAAATGCAAAAGCTAGGCGGATTAGGTAATATAATGAGTATGTTGCCTGGCGTAGCCAAGATGAAAAATCAGATTATGAACGCTGGCATAAATGACCAGCTCATACGCAAGCAATTAGCAATAATTTCATCAATGACTAAGCAAGAAAGAGCTAACCCAGATTTATTAAAACATAGCAGAAAGCAGCGTATTGCTAAAGGCTCTGGCACAGATGCAGCGCAAATCAATAAGCTTATAAAAATGCAACGCCAAATGGGCGACATGATGAAAATGATGGGCGATAAAGGCAAGGGTGGAATGCTACAAAAAATGTTAGGTGGCATGGGTAGCCCCGCTGGCTTAGGCGCTGGCGCTGATTTACCGAATTTGGAAGAAATGGCCAAGAGTTTTTCCTCTAAAGGGTTAAGTGGGCTAGCAAATAGCGTAAAACTGCCAGGGTTTTTCAAAGACAAATAGAGAAGTAAAATGGATAAAAACAATAAATTACTTGATTTGCGAGAATCTATAAACGATCTTGACGCCGCGCTAATACATATTCTAGCCCAGCGTTTTCGCATAATACGCGATATTGCAATATTAAAACGCCAAGAGGGCCGACCTGTATTAGATGAAGCTCGCCAAAAAACCCACATAGCGAGCTTGCAGCAAACAGGAGCCGATAGAAAATTAGACAAAGACTTTATTAACGAACTTTTTAGCTTGATTATGAAAAGATCGGTAAAAGAACAAGAAGAACTATTATAAGCTATATTAACAGGAGAAAATTATGGCAATAAAAATTCGTTTAGCTAGAGCAGGCTCTAAGAAACGTCCTTATTACCACATAGTGGTAGCAGATGCGCGTGCCCCGCGTGATGGACGGTTTATAGAAAAAATAGGCTCGTGGAACCCAATGCTAGCACAAGATGGCGAGCGTGTTAAGCTAGAAAAAGAGCGTATACAACATTGGATAAGCCAAGGCGCGCAACCTACAGACCGGGTTTTGCGCTTCTTAGATCAAGCTAATCTCTTAAAGCGCGAAAAACGCAATAATCCAACAAAAGCTTTGCCAGGCAAAAAAGCGCAAGAGCGTCTTGCCGCTGCTAAGGCAGCCGCAGAACAAGCAGCCGCAGCTGCTGCAAACGCAGAATAAAGTAAAACTTATTTCCTAAGAGCCGTGGACGCCTATAAAGCTCCATGGCTTTTATTTATTGAAAAATAGTTTTTGTCATTTGGCACTATTTTTGTTAAAATCACTACGAGAACGCAAAATTAAAGGGCTGGTGAGTGATTAAGTTTGAAAATGTTGGTTTGCGCTATGATTTAAATGCAGAAATCTTACATGATGTAAATTTTACTATAGAGCCCCAATCTTTTCAATTTTTGTCTGGTCCTTCTGGTGCCGGAAAGACCAGTTTGCTAAAGCTCATGTCGTTAAGCTTGCGACCCACACGCGGGCTTATTAATATTTTTGGGCATGATATAGCCTATTTAAAAGCAGAGCAAAAACCGGCGCTACGCCGCGAAATTAGCGTGGTGTTTCAAGATTTTCGCTTATTAGATCACCTCACAACCTACGAAAATGCCGCTATGCCATTTAAATTACGTGGTATTGATGAAGCTAGCTATCGCAGCGAGGTTGTAGAGCTACTAAGCTGGGTTGGCCTAAAAGATCGCTTGCATGTTTATCCCAGCGTACTTTCTGGCGGAGAAAAACAGCGTGCCGCTATAGCACGCGCCATTGTTACAAAGCCAAAAGTATTATTAGCTGATGAGCCAACTGGCAATGTTGACGCCGCCTTAGCCAAGAGATTATTACATTTATTTGTTGAGCTAAATAAATTTGGCACAGCAGTAGTGCTAGCAACGCATGATTTAAGTCTAATGAAGCAATTAAGTACTAAATGTTTAATTATAAACAATAAAAAGGTAGTTTCATATGAATAATTTAAAACATATGCTACCAAATAGCATGCAACAGTTTTTGTTTGCACCCAGCGACAATATAATACGCAACCAAAATGAGGCAAAAAACTCTCTAATAATAGGCATAATCATCATGAGTTTTTTATGCAGCTTAGCCCTTTGCAGCGCTAATCTACTACACCAAACTGCCGTGCGCTGGAATCAGCAAATTGCAAGCGAATCTACTATAGAAATAATACCAGACCCAACCCGAGATATGGCAAATGATTTAAATTTAGCTAGCAATTTAGCTATGGGCTTTGATGGTGTATATGACGCACAGATCTTAAGCGATGGCGCTACACGAGCTTTGCTAGAGCCATGGTTAGGCAAAGATTTTAATATGAATGCACTACCACTACCCAGGCTTATAATTATACATTTTACTGACAACAGTAAATTTAATAGCGAAAAATTTAGCGCTACCCTGCGTAAATACATACCAAACAGCCGTTTTAACAGCCATCGCAAATGGATAAAAGAACTCACTATTTTGGCCAATAGCAATATTATTGTAACTGCTTTTATCGTGTGTTTATTGGTTATTTCCCTAATTATTACTATAATTTTTGCGACAAATAGCGCAATTTCGGCAAACCAGGACATAATAAATATTTTACATTTTATGGGAGCAGAAAGCGGTTATATTATCAGACAATTTGAATTAGACTTTTTACAAAAGGCTGTTAAGGGCGCGGCCTTAGGAAGTAGCGCTACTATAATATTATTCTTTATATTTTTTATTGCTGCACCATATTATACTACAAGTGGCAGTAACATAGCCTTGTCAGCGTTTTTTAATAATTTTCGATTAAATGCTTTTTGTTATTTACAGATTATAATGCTAATTATTACCGTTTCTAGCTTAACAATAATTACAAGCCGCTTTACTATAAAGCATAAGCTAAAACTGTTAGACATGGTAGGCTAAAGATTATGAAGCTACGCTACCATTTATACAGCTTATGCCTTATCTTATTGGTAGGCTTTATAGCTTTTGCCATTTTGGTAGAAACAAACCGCGAGCAACGTAATATTCGCAAAGCAGACGCAATAATTGTACTAACCGGTGGTCACGCGCGCTTAAAAACAGCATTGCAATTGTTAAAGCAGCAAAAAGGTGCGCGTTTACTAATCAGCGGAGCTAATAAAAATTTAGACGATGCCGCTGTTATCCACGCGCTTGGTATAAATAACAAGGAACTAGCGCAAAAAATAGATATCGGCCGCCAAGCTTCCAATACAGCAGAAAACGCTACCGAAGCCGCAGAATGGGTAAAGAAAAATAATTATAATAGCGTCTATATAGTCACCAATGATTACCACATGCCCAGAAGTATGCTAGAGCTAAAGCTAACCTTGCCCAATACACAACTTATAGCCTATCCGGTAAAGGACTATAACAGTATAACCCAGCGCTTAAGACATTTAAATTTCGCTAGATTTTTCTTATTAAATTGCGAATATGTTAAATATTTAAAAACCAGCGGCAAAGCTATTATTAACGCTATTAATCACGGCTAAGGGCGCTAACCGGGTCTAATTTCGAAGCATTGCGCGCTGGCATAAAACCAAAGCCCACACCAATAAGGCTAGAAAATACAAAAGCCACGATAATAGAACTGGTAGAATATAATAATTTAAATGGTGCATGCACCAACTCAAAAACCAAGCTAAGCGAGAGCCCTAGCAAAATCCCAATAATCCCGCCCAGCATGCAAACCAACACTGCCTCTATAAGAAATTGCTGCAAAATATCACTTTGCCTAGCGCCAACCGCCATTCTTACCCCAATCTCATTTATACGCTCTGAGACTGTTACCAGCATAATATTCATAACCCCTATACCGCCTACAATTAACGATATTAAAGCAATGGACGACACCAGCAATGTTAATACTCCAACGCTTTGATTGACTTTTTTGCGAAATTCTTCACTATTTCTAATAAAAAAATCTTGCCCGCCATGGCGCATAGTTAAAAATTTTGTTACCGCTTGCTCTGCCGAGTTAGAATCAATATTATCCGCTACGCGCAATATTATCGATTGTACACTATGATCATTTCCTAAAAAGCGCGTTTGTACAGAGCTATAGGGCAGATATATTTGTAAATTTTTTGAAGCAGGACCAGTAGTATAATTTTTTACTATCCCAATAACTCGCCCTACGGCTGAGCCAATAAATAAAGTTTTGCCTAATATATTAGAGGCGTTTTTACCAAAAACAGTATCTGCCGTTTGCTGATCTATCACCATATCTAAATTACGGTTAAGAACATCTTCCTTGGTAAAAAAATTACCCTGTGCTAATTCTAATTTTTTTGTTACAAACAACTGCTCGCTTGCCCCTGTAACATTGGCATGAGCCGAAATATCGCCATAGCTAACTTGCGCATTACCAGATACCTCTGGCGTTACTCCAGCTACATATGGCTGCTGCTCTAAGGCTTTTGCGTCACTATCGGTAAGAGTGGTTATTAATCCGGCTCGTGCATCCGACATAGATTTACCAGGATAAATAGTAAGAGTATTAGACCCCAAACTATTAATATTAGCCATTATTTGCGCCTGCGTACCATTACCCAGCGCAACCATAGAGATCACTGCCGCAATACCTATTATAATACCTAGCATTGTTAAAAAACTACGCATAGGATTTGCCAGCAAGGACAACATCGACATTGCAAAAGACTCACGTAGCCTGTCAAAAACAGCGTTGCGTCCTTGGCTATGACTTTGCTGCGCTGCTTCTTGCACTAGATTTTTATCAAAAGGCGCAGTCTTATAATGCTCATTTAAATAATCTGCAATTATATTACCGTCGCTTATTTCGATAATACGCTGCGCTTTTTGGGCAACATTTGTATCATGGGTTACTATAATTATAGTTCGCCCGCCTTGATGTAATTCATCTAATATTTTTAAAACTTCTTCGCCACTATGCTTATCTAAAGCACCTGTTGGCTCATCAGCCAAAATTATCTCGGCATTATTAATAAGAGCCCTAGCTATGGACACACGCTGTTGTTGCCCACCAGACAGCTGATTTGGCTTGTGATATAAACGCTCCCCCAATCCCAGGCGCTGTAATAAAGCAGCAGCATGTTTAAAACGCTCAGCTTTAGCCATGCCAGAATATATAGCAGGAATCTCAACATTTCCCAACGCACTAAGCGCTGGTAAAAGATGGTAACGTTGAAAAATAAACCCGAAATAATTGCGCCGCAATTGGGATAATTGATCGGAATCTAAATCTGCAATATTTTGGCCAGCAATTTCATAAGCGCCGCCACTAGGCTTATCTAAACAGCCCAAAATATTCATCAAAGTAGATTTACCAGAACCAGAGGAGCCGATAATAGCTACCATTTCGCCTTTATTTATTGTTAAATTGATATCTTTTAGCACATAAACATCAGCTTCACCGGAGCGAAATACCCGCTTTATGTTTTTTAATACGACTAAAGGCTGCATAGTTTATTACCACATAGATCTAACATGGCGATATTTTTCTACATCTATAGCGCTACCATCATTAGAACCGGTAACAATTTCTTCTCCTGCCTTCAGGCCAGATTTTACTTCTACCATTACTTTATTATTAAGCCCAATGGTAATGTCGCGCTTGGTTATAGTGCGGCCAGATTTTACTAATATTTGCGCTTTATCACCCTGTAAATTCTGCAAAGCATTGGCCGGTATAAGCACAACATTATGCGCACTGCCAAGCAATATATGCACTTCACAGCTCATATAGGTTAATAAATCCTGCGCGCTATTATCAACAGTAAAAATACCATTATAATAAATTGCCGAACCGGAACTAGTGCCAGAGCTAGAAGGACTAAAGCTAATATCACCGCGTATAGATTCTGGAGCCGGCTCTAACATTTCTAACTTGGCTTGATAAATTTTATTTGGATTGCCTACCACGGTAAAATAAACTGGCTGCCCAACTTTAACCCTGGTAATATCGGCTTCAGATATCTGCGCATAAATACGCATGCGGCTTACATCGCCCAAAATGACTATAGTAGGTACCGATTGTACAGAATTAATATTCTGCCCCTCTTGTACCAAGGCCGCCAGTACAGTACCGCTAATTGGCGCTTTGATTTTAGTATAATCTAAATCTACCTTGGCTGTCTGCACGCCTATTTCTGCTTGCGTAATCTGCGCCTTTAGCCCTCGGATTTCTGCTTGGCTCATTTGCATCTGGGCCTTGGCTTCACTATAGCTACTTACCATTATGGCATTTGATTTTAATAAAGTTTTGGCGCGATCTAGTTTTTCTTGATTAAACTTTAGCTGAACTTCTTGCTGGGCTAATTTTGCTTGATAATTGTTTAAAATAGCTTGAGCGTTTTTTAGTTCATTTTCTTGCGTTGTCGGGTCAATCTGCGCCAATAATTGCCCCTGTTGAACCATTTTGCCAGGCACCGCATGCAGCGTTAAAATACGGCCCGTAGCGCGCGCGCCAACTGCCACTAACCGCTGCGGCTTTACAATACCACTAGCCAAAACGCTGCGCTCAATATTACCGCGCTGTGCCAAGGCCGTAATATATTTTGGCTCGGGTTGGGCAAAAAACATTTTTGCTACAAGCCAACATAATATCAACAGCCCTAATAACAATAATAATTTTTTATTTTTGAATAAATCAAGCATAAATATAGTTTTCAAATAAGTCATAGGCATAAATATAACATTTACACCATAAAAACAAAATGAATTTAAGTTAATTTAGTTCAAATCTTGCTATAACTGGTACGTGATCCGAAGGTTTTTCTATACCACGTAATTCTTTTGCTATGTCTATAGCGGTTAAATATTTAAGCAAATCTTCTGCCGCCCAAATATGGTCTAACCTTCTCCCGCGGTCGCTCACCTGCCAGTCGCGAGCTCTGTAGCTCCACCAGCTATATAATTTCTCAGGCGCTGGTATCGCTTCACGCACCACATCGCGCCAAGCTCCAGCCTGCATTATTTGATTCAACAGCTGTGTTTCTTGCGGAGTATGGGAAACCACATTCAATAATTGCTTATGACTCCAAACATCGCATTCTAACGGCGCAACATTTAAATCACCAACTAAAATAGAACTGATATTGTTGGGAGAAATACTATTTAAGCCACACATCTCTGTTAAAAAATCTAATTTATGCTTAAATTTAGGATTCAATTCCGGGTCAGGCTCGTCCCCACCTGCTGGCACGTAAATATTATGCAATAAAATATCTTTGCCGCTGATATTCATTTCTACACTGATATGGCGACAATCATTAAGTCCGCAAAAAAGCTGCTTTGAACTGCGCAAAAAAGGCAAGCGCGATATTATCGCCACGCCATTGTAAGATTTTTGCCCATTTATAGCAATATGCTGGTAACCGATATTCTGGAAGGCCGCTAAGGGAAAACAGCTATCGTCACATTTAGTTTCTTGCAAGCAAAGCGTGTCTATATCGCATTTTTGTAGAAAAGCTAGCACTGCCTCTATGCGCAGCCTCACCGAATTTATATTCCAACTCGCAAGAGAAAATTTCATAAAGGCCCTTGAGTGACATAGGGTTCAGGCCTTCTGAAAAAATCTTTTTCAAATTTTACATTTTTCTTCGTGGTTAAAAATTCATACGCTATGGCTTCATCCTTATCGATATGTACTATCGCAAATCTCTTCAAAACATAGTCTTTATTAAAAGTAAGTGTCAATTGAGCACCATCTTTGTCTGTTAAATATATAGTAATAATACCATCAACATCCTCCTCAAGGGACACATCCGAATAATCTACCACATCTATATTGTCACGACAGAAAAAATGCAATGGGGAATACTTAAACTCCAAAAGCTTTTGGCTGCGATTAGAGGCATCATTAATACCCACTATGGTATGGCCATTTGAAAGAATATTTAAACAAGCACTATAATCATAAAATTGTGCGTGATCTGGCCGCTGTATATAAATCCTACTAGAAGATGACCGGTCAAAAACATTACCGTAATAGTGATCCCTATTAACGTCATCTAAACATCGCAGCACAAACTTAGATTCTTCAGTACGCGTTTTAGTATATTTATTTAAAATAGCCTGCGCGCGCCTTTCCTCTTTTGAAGGAAAAAGAGTACGTTTACGTACAGAACGCCAAAATGAATCTTTCATATTTTGAAGAACAGCTGGAGGCAAAAAAAGATTAACGACTGAAATAAGTAACCCCAGAGACGGAACTATATACGTAAAAAATATATGCACCCAAACACCACCATTAATTAACTAAAATAGCAGCAGAACATATTATGCTCAAAATTGTCAAGTGAAAGGCAATTAGAAGCTGTACATCAGCGCTTCATAGCAATATCTTGATAGGGTATGGCAAACATATCTTCTTTAATTTCTACATCTTTTTTCGTGTTTGAAAATTCATAAGATTTCGTTATCTTATCATTATCTATTTCTTCATATTTTTTCAAAAAATTGCCTTTTTTAGGTTTAAGTATAGAGGCAAAAGTAAGTTTCAATTTAGCGCCACCTTTGCGTTCTAAATCTATTATAGTATCACCATCACTGTCATTACCGCACACCACCTTCGAAAAATCTGTCATATCTATCTTGTCACGACAGAAAAAATGCAATGGATGATACTTACAATCCAAAAACTCTTCGCTCTTACCAGAAGCAAGATTTGTATCTAATATCTTACTGCCGTCCGAAATAATAATTTTCCCAGGATCCTTCATATCAAGCCTTGCTTTATTTGGCCGCTTTATATATATCACACCCCTATTCACATTATTTATGGCATAGACGGAGTCTGAGTGATCTGTAATAACAACATCAGATTGTTCCGTACGCGTTTCCCTATATTTCTTTAAGAAATACTCAGCTTTTTTTCGCATGTACCATTTTACACAATAGTTCCAAATTAAGTTTTTATTGTGTTGAATAATTACTGTAACTGTAGCAGTAAAAAAACTTGAAATAATTGACGTCAAAAACCCAAATACACTCATAAAAAACTTATGCAACATAACACCCCCCTTAGCTAAAATATCAGCAGAACATATTACACTCAGAGCTGTAAAATAAAAAAAGCAAATAGACTAATCATTACCGCTTCATAGCGATATCTTGGTACGGTATGGCAAACATATCTTTTTCAAACCCGACATTTTTTTGCCTATTCAAAATCTTTACCGTTGTTGGTAAATTTTGTGCATCTATCAATGTCCATTGCTGCAATTCATGATCGCGAGCACCAAAACTCAAGCGCAAAGAGCCATTGCCCAATTGTCTATCGCGCAAAATTATAGTAACCAGATTGCCATTACGCGTTACCCCAGCAAGCTGGCCCTGGCGCAAATCTATGCTATTTGCCAGCAGCATTTTCATAGGTGTTTGGCTCAGATTATACAAATCCCAACTATCCAATCGCGTATTATTTATTGCTACAGAGGTACCGTCTGCTATTATATTAAGCGGGGCGTCTTTATAAAAAAATCTTATTTTACCAGGCCGTTCTAGATAAAAAGTTCCATGGGTTCGCTCACCATGGGGGCCAATTTGTATAAAATCGGACATTTGTGTAGCTGTAGCAGCAAAATTGTCCAAGATATTCTGGGCTGTAGCTTCAGCACTAGCCGCATAAGCCTTTTGGCTAAACAACGCCAGCCATATTAGGCTAGCAAAAATAGCTGATTTTTTTATTATTTTAAACATCAATTATCCTTCCTCTGGGACTAAAATCTCACGCTTACCAACCCGGTTTGCGGCTGAGATTAGCCCCTCTTGTTCCATTCTTTCAACCAGCGAGGCTGCTTTATTATAGCCTATCCCTAAGCGCCTTTGTATATAAGAGGTCGAAACTTTACGGTCACGCAAAACAACTGCTACGGCTTGGTCATAAATGTCATCTGATTTACCCAAATTCGCTACAGAATTTGCCTCTTGCTCTTCTTCCGCTTCTTGCGTTACATCATCTAGATAATCTGGCGAACCTTGTAGTTTTAAATGATTAACCACTTCTTCTACTTCCATATCATTTACAAATGGCCCGTGCACACGTTGAATGCGCCCGCCACCCATCATAAACAGCATATCTCCTTGGCCTAACAATTGTTCTGCCCCTTGCTCGCCTAATATAGTACGGCTATCTATCTTTGACGTTACCGAAAAAGAAATACGCGTTGGAAAATTTGCCTTAATAGTACCAGTAATAACATCTACAGAAGGCCGCTGTGTTGCCATTATCACATGTATACCAGCCGCACGTGCCATTTGTGCCAAACGCTGCACTGCGCCCTCTATTTCCTTGCCAGCTACCATCATCAAATCTGCCATCTCATCTATTATTATAACTATATATGGCAGATGTTTCAGTTCTAAATACTCTGTTTCAAAAATAGCTGCACCGGTTTCGCTATTAAAGCCCGTTTGCACTTGCCTGGTTATTTTTTCGCCCTTTTGGCTTAGTTCTTTTACCCGGCGATTAAAGCCGTCGATATTACGTACCCCGACTTTAGCCATTTTACGATAACGATCCTCCATTTCGCGCACAGCCCATTTTAAAGCAACCACGGCTTTCTTAGGGTCGGTTACTACCGGACTCAGCAAATGCGGAATACCCTCATATACAGATAGTTCTAGCATCTTAGGATCTACCATGATAAAACGGCATTCCGCTGGGCTAAGTTTGTATAGCAAGGATAAAATCATAGTATTTATGCCAACAGATTTACCCGAGCCGGTAGTACCAGCGACTAATAAATGCGGCATTTTTGCTAAATCAGCAATTACTGGCTCACCGCCGATATCTTCGCCCAGGGCCAAAGCCAGGCTAGCCTTGCTATCATTATAAGCACGTGATTCTAATAAGCTACGCAAATATACGGTTTCTCGCTCCGCATTTGGCAATTCTATACCTATAGCATTACGGCCTGGCACAACAGCAACACGGGCCGAAAGCGCACTCATAGACCTAGCAATATCATCTGCTAAACCAATAATACGGGACGATTTTATCCCAGGCGCTGGCTCTAATTCATATAAGGTAACTACGGGCCCTGGTCGTACATTAATTATTTGGCCCTTTACCCCAAAATCTTCTAAAACTGCTTCTAGCTGCTGGGCATTTTTACGCAAATATTCGTCGCTAAATTTTGCCCCGCGTTTATTACGTACTTGACTACTCAAAAACCCCAATGCTGGCAATTCAAAGCCTATAGACTGCAAAGCCATTGATGCTATATCGGGCATAATTTTAGCTGGTGATTTCTCGCGCCGTGGCTTTGCTTTAGGTTTACGTTCTACAAAGGCTGGGTCTAATACCATTAATTGTTCTTCTGAAAAACGAGGCTCGGTGTCATGACGAACAGGCTCTATTTTTTCTCTGCTAAAATATTTAATAAATCTGTAAAACATACCGCGTAGGCGCAACCAATTATGCAATAACCAACCAAGAAAGACGCTAGTTTTTGGCTCTTCTTCTACAGCGTCCACGGCCTTACCATCTATTAAAATATCTGGCGGCAATTCATCATAATCAGGGTCATAATTAGCAAAATTTATCTTCACCTCTTCTGGCTCTATGCTACTAGGTAAAACTGGCTTGTAAGGCCACGCTACTCCGCCCGCAATCGCCATAGCCCACAAAGAGAAGGGAATGGCTATACCAGCAAAAATAAGACGATAAAGATGCTTAACTGGCATAGTAAACATAGAATCTAGCGCCCCGACAATTCTGTCACCAATCACCCCGCCCATACCAACGTCCAAAGGCCAGGTCGCGCTTTTACCAATAGCGCTCAAAGCTGCAGCAAAGCTTAAAACGCTTAATATAAAGAAAAATATACGTAAAAACCCATAGCCAATGCTACGGCCAATTATCAAAAGAATTGCCAAAAAAAATAAAGGCAACAGTACGGCCAAACTAGCCAAGCCTAGCATCTGCATAGACAAATCGGCATAAACTGCTCCAAAATGCCCAGCAAGATTTTGCACTGAATTGCCGCTAGCATAGCTCAAGGAAGGATCGGACATATGCCAAGTAACTAGCCCCATTACTAGCACTACAATTACCCCCAGCAGTAACAGGCCAAGCAAGCTACCCAATGGCCGCCAAATAAAATTAACGGCAAAACTGGCTTGACTAAATTTTTCACTATCAAAGCTAATGGGGGGCCGCTCTTGCATGCATCATCCAATTTAATATGTTATATATGCTATGGTTACCATTATAGTTTTATATATATTCTATAGTCAATTTCTTTTTATAATAGGAGTCGTTTATGCAGCACAACGAAAGCTTTAATAACGATTTACTCATTGTCGGTGGTTCTTATGCCGGGCTTTGTTTGGCCATTGCAATAAAACAATATAGACCCAGCCTAAAGTTTTGCGTAATTGATTCACGCAGCCAGTCAGCGCATTTGGCAGATGAAAAATGCCACGCCATTGCCCCAGATTGCGTCAAAATGCTGCAAAAGCTGCAAATATGGTCGCGCATAGAGGCAAAAGCAGAGCCAATATTAAAAATGGACATTACTGATTCTAGGTTAAAAGATATAATTCGCCCCAAGCTGCTACAGCTTACAGCTAAAGAGCTGCCAGCTTTAGCCTATATGATAGAAACCAAAGATTTTATGCCAGCCTTATATCAAAGAGCGGCCGAGCTTAATATTGAAATTATTCATCAATGCGAGCTAGATAATTTTACAGTTGAAAATAATTATGTAGCAGTAAAACTGGCAAATAAACCACTCCAACAGACTAAATTGTTAATCGCAGCAGATGGTAAACATTCACGCTTGCGCGCTGCCATTGGTATTAAAAGCTTTACACTGAATTACGAAAAAAAAGCTATTGTCTGCACGGTAAAGCATGAATGGCCCCATAATGGCGTCGCGATACAACATTTTTTACCCGCGGGACCTTTTGCTATCTTGCCCCTTTCGCGACAGCGCTCTTCTTTAGTCTGGACAGAAAACACACAAGATGCCCAGCAATTACTTAGCAGCGATTCACAAATTTTCATTCAGGCTTTAGAGCAAAGATTTGGACGTTATCTTGGCAAGCTGAGCTTAGATAGCAAAATACAGGCCTTTCCCCTGGAGCTGATTCTACCGCATAGCTTAATAAAGCCAAGATTTATGCTAATTGGCGATGCAGCCCATGCCATACATCCCCTATGCGGACAGGGTTTGAATTTAGGCTTGCGCGATTGTGCTACTGCGGCCCAAATTATTGTAAAAAATGCCAGATTAGGACTAGATATAGGTATGAGTACACAATTAGAGGCTTATCAAACAGCAAGACGCTTGGAGTTAGTGCGCATGGGGTTTGGCAGCCATTTTTTGCATCAATTATTTTCTAATGATTATATTATGATACGGCAATTACGCGATATTGGCTTATATTTAGTCAATAGAAGTGAAAAACTTAAAAATTATTTTATAGCCCAAGCAACTGGACAAAGCACTATGTCGCCAGCATTACTACAAGGCAAAGATATATAAAATTTATGAAACAGCTATTGTTAATAGAAGCGGATACTGAGCTTTTAAAGGTAAAAACAGAGTTTTTGGAATATTTGCAATATAGCAAAAACTATGCCCACCTAACTGTTTGTGCTTATGAACGAGATTTACGGCAGTTTTTTCACTTTATGTCACAACATTTGGCTAAATTATTGGGCTTAGAAGATTTGAAGCTGCTACAGTTAATGGATTTTCGTAGTTTTTTAGCATTTAGACAAAAATCTGGACTAACCGCCCGTTCTTTAGCGCGTGAACAAGCTGCCTTGCGTAGTTTTTTTGCTTATTTAAAAAAACGCAATCTAGTAAAAAATGATGCAATAAAAGCGCTAAAAGCGCCACGCATAAAGCTGCATCTACCGCGCACCTTAACAACAGAAAATGCTATAAGTTTAGTTGCAAGACCTACGCAAAAGCATAATATAGCATGGGTACAAGCTCGTGATTGCGCAGTGTTAACTCTGCTATATGGCGCAGGATTACGTATTAACGAAGCCTTGAGCATAAAGGCAAAGGATGTAGCTAACGTAGAGCAAAGCAATCTTTATATAAAGGGCAAGGGAGGCAAAACACGTATCGTACCTATTTTGCCTGTTGTGCATCAGGCTATTGCAGAATATAAAAAGCTTTGCCCTTATGATTTACCCCCCGAGGCCGAGCTTTTTCGTGGGCTACGCGGCAAAGCGTTACGGTCAGAGATAGTACAACGGTCTGTGCGCTTGCTGCGCCATGCTTTAGGATTAGCCGCAACAGTTACTCCGCATGCCTTACGCCATTCTTTTGCGACGCATCTATTGCAAAATGGTTCCAATTTACGCGCCATTCAAGAACTTCTAGGACATGCCAGCCTTAGCAGCACGCAGATCTATACCAACATTGACAGCAAGCATTTGCTAAAAATTTATCAACAAGCGCATCCACGTTTTAAAAAATAATTATTTTAAAATTTCTATTGCTAGAGCATGAATGGAATTAGCCAACTCTAGCTTTAAAGCTTCGTTGATCTTACGATGTATCTCTAATTTTGTTAAGCTGGCAAAACATTTAGCATTGATAAATACTCGAAAATGCGATGAGCGGCTGGTATCTACCCCGGGGTGGCCATGATGCAAATGCGTTTCATCTATTACTTCTAAAAAGCTAGGTGCAAAGATTGTATTCAGTTTTTTATGGATTTGCTGAGCTAGATTCATATTTTAATCCTTGCTTATTATAAGCGAATTGCTTATTTAAATTATTATGGCAATAAAATCTAAATATTTTGATTCTATACGAATTAACTCTACTAGAAAATCAAAGGAAACCCCACCAGAAAGATTGTGCGCTTTTAAGGGCTGCACAAAAGAAGGAATTTATCGCGCTCCCGCTAGCCGTGAGGCGGATGGCAAATATCTATATTTTTGCCTAGAGCATATTCGTGAATATAATAAGAATTTTAATTTTTTTGAAGGGTTAGACCCTGAAGATATAGGAAAATTTCAACATCAAACGAATATAGGGGAGCGCCCTACCTGGCCTTCTGGCGCTCATCTTAACAGGGCTAGCCTTTCTTCTGACTTTGCTAATTTACGCTCTGGTTCGGCCCGCTATCAAAACATGGTAAACAGCATTTATCGCAAATTTGGCACACCAGGTGCTGCAGATTCAACCATGCGGCAACTGAATCCCCAAGAAAAACGCTCATTTGAAGCATTAGGCTTGCAACCAACCGCAACTGCCGATCAGATTGTGGCTAAATATAAAGCTCTAGTTAAAGCTCACCATCCGGACGCAAATGGCGGAGATCGCTCGCAAGAGCAAAGATTTAACGAAATCTTGCAAGCCTATAAATTGTTGAAAAAGAATAAGTTCTGCTAAATTACAGGCCGCGCCTAATAAGCACGTTGTTTTACACAAAAGCCTTGCTTTAAGAAAAGCAAAATTGCGCCATATGGCAAAACCATAGCCACAGACATAATCAATTTTACCCCAAGGCTACCTATAGCTATTGAAAGCCACAAAGGGATCATAAAATTGTAAAAACCAACATACTGTCCAAGTGAACTGTCATGAAAGCCAAAAGCAGTGTCTAAAAAGCTGAATTGCGGAGCAAAAGCCAAGGAAAAGAATAAAGCACTATCTAGAATACAGCCAAAAACAGAAGCGCATAAAGGCGCTATCCACCAAGTTTTGCTACGCAGCGGTGTAAATATTGCTATATCCAACAACTGCCCCAATAAAAAAGCGATGCTAGCAGCGATGGAAATACGCACGCTAGCCAAAAACAGAGAGATAATAAAAGCTATGATAAAACCAACATAAACAACTTGCCGAGCGGCGGCTGGACCATATAGGCGGTTAGTAAAATCATTCGTTAAAAATACAAGCGGAAAAACCAGAGCAGAATAGGTTAGAACATGTTCTAACCCAAACAGGCGCACTGGATAAGCTACTAAAATATTTGAAGCAGCTACTGTAATAGCCATAGCTATTATCGGAAAAATTAGATCTGATTTTTTAGCCATTATTCCCCGCCTATAATGTTTACAATAAACTTGATTAAGCGGCTGCTAACTCCGCTTGCTTTTTTATTATTTGCTTTCTTAAAAGACGTGCCCGCTGTGAAAGCTCTTTTTCGCTCGCTTTTAATAAAAAATTGTCAAACCCGCCTCTATGTTCTACACTACGTAGGGCGCTTGCGCTAATGCGTAGGCGGTAGCTTTGATTTAAAACTTCCGACGCTAAAGTCACATACACTAAATTTGGCAAAAATCTACGCCGCGTTTTATTATTCGCATGGCTAACATTATTACCATATTGCACTGATGTACCAGTTAATTCACAGGTGCGAGACATTGTTCACCTTCAATCACAAATTATAGAATTAGTGCCTTTATGTATAATCTCTACAAGCGAAAAGGTCAAGTTTAAATTTGCCAAAAGCAAAAAAATATTATATCCATGATTATTTCTGGAAGATAATATGAAAAATCGCTCTTTTTTGCCCCTTTTTATATTAAATTTTATTTGCCTTGGCTTCTTATATTTATTTACCTCACTTGGTATTTGGCAGATACATCGCTTGAAATGGAAGCAAGAGCTTATAGCGCAAACGAATAGCCGGCTTGAAAATTCTCCTATACTAGCTCCAGCAAAAGCAGAATGGCCAAAATTCGATTTTAGCAAATTGGCTTACTTACCTGTAACGGTAAGCGGGCAATATTTAGCAAATAAGAAAATTTATGTTACTAGCCTTACTAAATATGGCAGCGGCTATTGGCTTATGATGCCTTTGCAAAGAGCCGATGGTAGCCTAGTTTTTATTAATCGAGGCTTTGTGCCCATGGATTTTAAAAACAGCCCGCAGCTACGCCAGAGCGATTTAAAGCAACCTACTAACGTTACTGGCTTATTACGGCCAGATGAAGGCCCGGGGCGCTTTTTGAATAAAAACAAGCCCGAGCTAAATAGCTGGTATAAGAGAGATTTAAAGGCAATGGCGCAAAAGCTACAGCTGGGCCCTGAAAATGTAGCCCCTTATTTTATAGATGCAGAAAAATTAGATAATGCCTACCCAATAGGTGGTCTTACTGTAGTCAGCTTTCCTAACTCGCATTTTAGCTATGCTATAACGTGGTTTGTTTTGGCTTTTGGCGTATTTGGCGCAATTATCTTTATTAATATCAATGAATATAAACAGCGCCGATCATAGATTTGGCGGCTTAACACCAACATTCTCGCCAGCAATTGCGCGCCGCATCCAATGCGCAACCCGCGAAGCTTCTGCCTTATCTTTTATGCCAGATAATTTACCACTTGGCAGCTTATGTTTACCGCGCAAAGCTTGAAACTGTGCATTATAGTTTTTCAAATATTCTTGCAGTTCTTGCGCAATGGCAGGATCTTGCAGCTGCTTGAAATGATATTTACCATCTTGAACATCATAGTCTAGAGGCTGATGCGTAATATTAAAAACATCATAGCCAGTTTTTAAATTCTGCCAAAAAGCAGCATTTTTATCTTGCGCATAAAGCGCCATATTAGCCGCATTCATCTGAAATGGAAAAGCATGAATTTGCACAATTTTTTGACCGCCCAAAAATCCGTCGCGCACTAGGGCATAAATCTGCGCCATATTTTTGTCGCTCATCGAATAACACCCAGAAGAAGAGCAAGCCCCGTGAATCATAAGGTTATGACCGGAATAGCCATGGGCTTTGTCATATTCATTAGGATAGCCGATATCAAACGCTAAATAATAATGCGAATAAGCATTCATATGGCTGGTAGTTAGCTTATAAAAACCTTCTGGCGATTGCCTATCATATTCCATAAATTTTGGCCCTAATTTACCAGACCAAGCACAGATATTATACACAGCTAACTTTACAAACTGCCCTTGCTTATTTTGCTTCCATATTTCTAGCTTATTTTCTTTTTTAAATATTCTTATCAATACAGGTGCATATAATTCTATATCCAACTTCTTAAGCTTTTGCATCAGCTCATGCGACAAAGGCTGCCGTGCCTTGGGCGGAGTTAGCCAAAGCGGCTGTTGCTGGCAGGCTGTTAGCGTTAGGCTAAGAAATAGAGTTATAAAAATTAAGCGAATCATATTTAATTATATAAAACTATATATTCAACTGTCGACCCATATTTAAAAATTTTGCCCGCCTTTCTTGTTTTAAAGTTTCTGCATCCTTGTCACTTAAGGAATTAAGCGCGGTTTCAATAATATTACCAGTAGCTTCAATAGCAGCTTTAGCGTCTCTATGCGCACCGCCTAAAGGCTCGGGTATAATGCCGTCGATAATCTGAAATTCAAATAGATCTTGCGCTGTAATACGCATATTTGTAGCCGCATCTATTGCCCTGCTAGAATCACGCCACAAAATAGAGGCAGCCCCCTCGGGAGAAATAACAGAATATATAGCATGCTCTAGCATATAAACTTTATTCGCTGCAGCTATTGCCATGGCGCCGCCAGATCCACCCTCGCCAATAATTACTGAAACTACTGGCACGCCCAATTCCAAAGTTTGTTCAGTTGAGCGCGCTATAGCTTCTGCCTGCCCGCGCTCTTCGGCACTAACGCCAGGGTAAGCACCAGCGGTATCTACCAAGGTTATCAACGGTAAACCAAAGCGATTCGCCAACTGCATTATACGAATAGCTTTTCTATAGCCTTCAGGCAAGGCAGAGCCAAAATTATGTTTTATGCGGGATTTTGTATCACACCCTTTTTCTTGTCCGATATAAGCCACAGCTTGGCCTTTGAATCTAGCCAGACCTGCTTGTATAGCTTCATCCTCGCCAAATTGTCTGTCACCAGCTAGGGGAGTGATATCGGTAAATAAGCGCTTAGTATAATTTAAAAAACGCGGTCGATTTTGATGCCGCGCTACCTGAGTTTTTTGCCAGGGGGTAAGTTTTTTATATAATTCGCGCAAATGGCTTTCTGAGCGTCTTTGTAATCTTTTTATTTCCTTTTCATGCAGCGGCGCTTCACGCTCTTCATCCGCTGTTTTTAACTCAGCTATACGGGCGTCAATCTCCGCTACAGCATTTTCAAAATCTAAATAATTATACATTACAAGCCTTTTTATCTATTGCGTAATTCATCTATTTTACTATGCCTTGTCCTCTGTAGCAAGCGGATGATGTTGTGCCACGGTTTGATACAAGCTGTCGCCCAAAACATGGGTATAAATCTGCGTAGTAGCTATGTTGCTATGCCCCAGCATTAGCTGCAAAGCACGCAAATCCGCACCGCCTTCTAGCATATGGCTGGCAAATGCATGCCGAACCTTATGCGGCGATAATTCTACATATTCTATACCTTGCTCGGCACATAGAGCTTTCAATTGCCGGGCCACTACCTGCCTAGCTACATATTTGCTAGACGAATTAGCCGGAAAAAGATAAGCGCTCTCTAGCCTATATAATTTGCCACGTAATTTGAGCCAATATTGCAAAGCATTTTTTGCCTTTTCGTTTAAAGGCACTAGCCGTTCTTTCGCACCCTTGCCTTTTACCAACAGAAAATTTGAGACAATAGCACCCTCTACCAATAGCAGCGGCAGGCTACATAGCTCGCTAATGCGTAAGCCCGTTGCATATAATAACTCTAATATTGTATACAGGCGCAGGCTATTTTTTTCTTTATAATGCTTTGCGGCGGCAACCTGCTCTGCCGCTTCTAATAGCAGCGTCATTTCATTAGAACTTATTATTTTAGGAACGGATAGCCCTAGTTTTGGCAAAGTTAAATCGCTGGCAGGATCTGTAGAGCAAAAATTTTCACTAAGTAAAAATTGAAAAAACTGCTTTACACTAGAGATACGGCGTGCCCTTGTGCTTGGCTGTAAATTTTGCTTGGCCAATTCGGTAAAAAGCTGCTCTAAATCACCACTATTTACCGCTAAGATATCCTTATGCTGCGGTAGATTCTGTACTAACCAATGCAAGTCACTTTGATAAGCCAGCAGGGTATTTGGCGAGGCATCTCGCTCGCAACTTAACATTTCTAGAAAAAACTCGATATATTGATACGCCTTAGACATGTTATGGCTTGGTGACTGGCTGATTGATCTCTATATTTTTCTCTACCGTAGTTTGCACTGGTGTTACAAATTTTACTAGCCCTAGCATTATTAAATAAATAGCTACACATAAAGCGATAAGACTAGTGATAATATATTTTAAAGTTGGCATATTTATTCTCAAACAATAATTATGTATATGTTATATATGTATAACAGTTTAAGCCAAAGAGAACAAGATTTTAACAAAAGCAGCTTTTATAATGCTATAGGCCAGCGCTCAATTATTTTGGTTGGGCTAATGGGTGTAGGCAAAACCACCATAGGCAAGAGCTTAGCCCGGCTTTGCCAGCTGCCATTTTATGACACAGATAAAGAGATAGAGGATTGCTCGCAATTAAGCATCAAGGATTTATTTACAATCTATGGAGAATCAGAATTCCGGGCTTTAGAGCGCCGTGTAATAACGCGAGTCTTGAGTAAAAACCGACTAATTGTTGCTAGCGGTGGCGGTTCATTTATTGACGACTATAACCGACAACTCATAAAAAAAAGTGGCATTACTGTTTGGCTAAAATTGCAGCCGCATCTGTTGGCTACCAGGCTTGCCAGGCGTGACACTAGGCCATTGATAATAGGCAAAGACCCACTGCAAATTATCGAAGAGATGAAGCAACAACGCTACCCTATTTATGCAGAATCTGACATCGAGATAGAATGCAATACCACTAATCCTGAAGGGTTGGCATATCTTATAATTGAAAAAATTTATGAATATATAAATGGATAAAATTACTATAGCTAGCGTTGCTAAAAGCGCAGAATGTGAAATTTTTCTAGAATCGGGTTTGCTGGATAAAACTGGCGAGCTTTTACAAAATAAACTGCTAAATTCTTCTACTCCGCCGCGTTTTGCCTGCATTAGCGACAGCAATGTGGCGCCGCTTTATATGCAAAGGCTAGGCATATCTTTGCAACGCTATGGGTTTGAATATTTCCCAATCATTATACCAGCAGGCGAAGAGCAAAAAAATTACAACAATTTACAATATATAATTTCGCAATTATTAGCGCAAAATTTTACACGTAACGATATAATAATAGCGCTGGGTGGCGGCATGATTAGCGACATTGCCGGATTTTCAGCAGCAATTTTTCTACGCGGTATCAGATTTATCACAATCGCAACAAGCCTATTGGCACAAATTGACGCTAGTTTGGGCGGTAAAACTGGCATCAATAATGGCACAGGCAAGAATCTTATAGGTAGCTTTTACTCCCCGCTAATGATAATAAATGACCCCGAAATATTACATAGCTTACCACCACGCGAATTTCGTGCTGGCTATGCAGAAATGATTAAATATGGATTGCTAAATGATAAGAATTTTTTCCATTTTTGCGCAAATCATTTAGAAGAAATTTTAACGCAAGGCCCAATTTTGGCTATGGCAATCGCTCATTGCATTCGGGCCAAAACTGCTATCATTGCAGATGATTATTTTGAAAAAAACAAGCGAGCGCTATTAAATTTAGGCCATAGTTTTGGCCATGCATTCGAAACCGCTAGCGACTATAAACTACTCCATGGCGAAGCTGTTTCTGTGGGCCTAAGTTTAGCCTTTGCCTTTTCGGCTTATTTAGACTTTACCACACCGGATATAGCAAAAAAAGTACAAAAGCATCTACAATTAGCTGGCTTGCCAACACAAATAAAGCACCTTAATTTACCCAAACATACCCAAGCAAAGCAGCTATTAGCTATTATGCGCCAAGACAAAAAAAATACAAATGCTAATTTCACCCTGATTCTAGCAAAAGATATAGGGAAAAGCTTTATTGCAGACGATATTGCGCCAACGTTACTGCAGGGATTTTTAGAAAAACAGCTAGACAAAAGCGCGTAACTAGTTATATTATACAGACTATAATGTCTGCGTAGCTCAGTAGGATAGAGCACAGGATTCCTAAAATTGGGCGCCTAGAGAGAAATCTTTATGGTGGATCTGCTCAAATTCGGGGAAAGCTTCAAGATGCAAAGCATCTTTGCCAATCCCGAGCCAAGCTAATAAAGCTATTTATTAGAAGGTGTAGAGACTGGACGGGCAGTGTCTAAAAGCCGCCATGGCTCACGACAAAGGGACAGTCCAGACCACGAACAAGCAGAATTATTTGCTTGGCGGCGAAAGCCGAAGTGGTATGAATCCTGGGGTCGCAGGTTCGAATCCTGCCGTAGACACCAATTTTTTAAAATAATTAATAAGCCCGCTTCATACGCAGATAAAACGGGCTGTTGGCTGTTATAAATTATCCTCTAAAGAAACGAGAATAGCATTGTTGACGCTGTCCGCTAAAAGGCTGAAAGCTGTTGTCTGACATACGGTAAGATTTGAAATGCGATACACAATAAGCTATATGCGCTTTTGGCAATTTTTCATGCTTGGTTATGGTTGTGTGCACTTCTTCTGTTGAGCTTTCTACCATAGGCTTGCTATGATAAGCTTCTTCTGGGTAATACCAGCCGTCAACATATTTTATATAATGTGGCCGTGCATAACGATAACCTTTATAACCGTTTAAATAGCCGTGGCGCGAATGCTCAACCACAGCTACTTTGTGCTCATCTGGTGTTAGCGCTTCTTTTACGGCATGGGTAGTTTTTTTCACTGCCTTTACACTAGCTTCAACACCTTTATTTACAGCATCGGCTACAGCTTCTACTGGCTTGGCATTTTCTTTTTGCGTAGTTACCACTATTGGATCTGCTAATACAACATTAGCGGAGCATAGCATTGCAACAGTTGCTAAAAGCATAAGGCGCTTTTGATTATGAGATTTCATGATTTTCCTCTTTTGGGGTTATAGATATCTGCATAAATAGACGGAAAACTGTTAATATCAAGCCAGCCGCTATTATTTTTTCTCTATAGACTAGGCAAAAAAAGCTATCTGTATTATATATAGACAACATGAGTTGTGCTGCGGAAGGACCATAATGCTGCAAACGCCTTATTATTTACTCGATAAATCAAAACTATTAATTAATATGGAGCGTATCAAAAAGCTTTCAGACTTATCTGGCGCTAAAGCTTTGCTGGCTTTAAAATGCTTTGCGAGCTGGGGTGTATTTGACATGATGCGACAATATATGGCTGGCACTACCTCTTCTTCTCTTTACGAGCTGCGCCTAGGTGCCCAAGAATTTGGCGGCGAAACACATGGCTATAGCGTTGCTTGGGCCGATCATGAAATAACTCAAGCCATTGGCTATTGCGATAAGCTAATTTTTAATTCTGCTAGCCAGCTCAACCGGTTTAGTGATGCTACACAAAATATTGCCCGCGGCTTGCGCATTAACCCGCAAATCAGCAGCTCTGATTTCGATTTGGCAGACCCTGCGCGCCCGTTCAGCCGACTTGGTGAATTAGATAAAGAAAATATAAAAGCATCATTAGATCTTATTTCTGGATTTATGATTCATAATAACTGTGAAAATCACGATTTTGCTCGCTTCGACCAAATGCTACACCATATAGAGCAAGAATTTGGCGATTTATTCCACCAGGTAGAATGGGTTAGTCTTGGCGGCGGAATTGCTTTTACCGCAGAAAATTATCCCCTAGAAGCTTTGGCAAAAAGGCTTAGGCAATTTGCAGAAAGATATAGCATTCAGCTATATCTAGAGCCAGGCGAGGCAGCAGTAAGCCACAGCGCTACTTTAGAAGTTAGCGTACTCGACATTCTACACAATGGCAAGCGGCTCGCAATTGTGGATTCCTCTATTGAGGCACATATGCTTGACTTACTAGTATACCGGGAATCAGCAAAAATTTTACCGAATCAAGGCAATTATGAATATATGATTTGTGGCAAATCTTGCTTAGCGGGCGATGTTTTTGGCAGCTACCGCTTTTCGCAGCCCTTAGAAGTGGGTAGTAAAATTTCTATTGAAAATGCAGCTGCATATACTATAGTAAAGAAAAACTGGTTTAATGGGGTAACTATGCCAAATATAGTTATAAAAGAATTAGACGGCTCTTTTAAGATTCAGCGTGAATTTGGCTATGAGGATTATAAGGCAAGCTTATCTTAATCTTTAAATTGTGAAAGCGTAATTATGAAAAAAAATATATTAATCATTGGGGCAGGCGGCGTAGCAAAAGTAGTAGCACATAAATGTGCACAAAATAATGATATCCTAGGCGATATCCATATTGCTTCGCGTAGATTAGCCCCGATTGAAAATATTATAGCCTCTCTGCATCGCAAAAAAGCACCAAAAACTAATAATAAAATTGTAGCACATCAATTAGATGCCACCGACATTGCCGCAACGATAAAATTGATTAAAAGTAATAATTGCGAAATAGTTATAAATGTTGGCACGGCTTTTTTAAACATGTCCATATTACGGGCTTGCATAGAGGCCAAGGTAGCTTATATCGATACCGCTATTCACGAAGACCCGTTAAAAATCTGCGAAACCCCGCCATGGTATAATAATTATGAATGGCAGCAGCGAGAAGCTTGTGCCCAGGCTGGTATAACAGCAATTTTAGGAGCAGGTTTCGACCCCGGTGTCGTGAATGCTTATGCTGCTTTGGCGGCTAACGATTATTTTGACGAAATTAGCGATATAGATATCATAGATATTAATGCTGGCAGCCATGGGCGCTGGTTTGCTACTAATTTTGACCCAGAGATCAATTTTCGTGAATTCACTGGCCAAGTTTGGTCATGGCAAAATAGCCAATGGCAGTCAAATAAAATGTTTGAAATTGGCCATGAATGGGATCTACCGGTAGTGGGCAAATCAATGGCGTATATGACAGGCCATGATGAAATACACTCCCTATCAAAAAATCTAAACGTCCCAAATATTCGCTTTTGGATGGGGTTTGGCGAAAGATATATAACAGTATTCACTGTTTTAAAAAATTTGGGTCTTTTGTCCGAACAGCCAGTAAAATTGGCCGATGGCAACGAAATAGTACCATTACGTGTGGTAAAAGCAGTCTTGCCAGATCCTGCATCATTGGCGCCAGAATATAAAGGCAAAACCTGTATTGGCGATTTAATAAAAGGCACCAAAAACGGCAAAGCACGCGAAATATTTTTATATAATATTGCTGACCACGAGGAAGCTTATGCAGAAACAGAGTCGCAAGCCATATCTTATACAGCAGGTGTCCCACCAACAGCAGCAGCAATATTAATAGCCAAAGGCGAATGGGATGTTAAAAAAATGGCCAATGTTGAAGAGTTGCCAGCTAAGCCATTTTTGCATTTACTAGATATAATGGGCTTGCCTTCTTATATCAGAGAAAATAACATAGATGCCAAGCTCTAGAGCTTGGCAAAACATCTTATATTCTTACATATGCAAAGGCTTGGCAAATGTTGCTAAGGCTGCTTCTCTAACTGCTTCAGACATTGTGGGGTGCGCATGGCAGGTGCGACCTAAATCTTCACTAGAACCACCAAATTCCATAAGCACTGCAATCTCATGGATCATCTCGCCAGCGCCAAAGCCTATAATATGACCGCCTAACACCTTATCGGTTTTTTTATCAGCTAATATTTTTACAAAACCAGCCGTACGATTCATAGATCTAGCTCGGCCATTAGCTGTAAATGGAAATTTACCCACATTATAGGCTATACCAGCTGCTTTTAGCTCTTCTTCTGTTTTGCCTACGCTTGCCACCTCTGGCTCTGTATAGACTACACTAGGTATTACATCATAATTCACATGGCCTTTTTGTCCAGCCAAAATTTCAGCTACTGCAACACCTTCATCCTCGGCTTTATGTGCCAGCATAGGCCCAGCTACTACGTCACCTATAGCATAAATGGATGCAATATTGGTTTGCCAATGTTGATTTATATTTATAAATCCACGCTTATCGCGCTCTATACCTAATTCTTCTAGGCCCAGTCCTTCTGTATAAGGTCGGCGACCAGTGGCTATAAGCACCACATCGGCATCTAGGGTTTGGCTTGCCCCACCTTCATTAGCTTGATAAGTGACTTTAGCACCTTTGCTATTTTTTTCTATTGCTGTTACTTTTGAGTTTAGCTTATAGCTAATGCCTTGTGCTTCCATCAATTTTTGGAATTGCTTGGATATTTCCTTATCCGTAGCGCCCAAAACTTTATCAAGATATTCAATTATTGTTACTTCGGAACCCAGACGTTGCCAAACTGTGCCTAGCTCAGAACCTATAACACCAGCGCCTACCACAGCTAATTTTTTTGGCACTGATTCCAACGAAAGAGCGCCAGTAGAGGAAACTATAATTTTTTCGTCAAATTCAATGTTCAAACCCGGTACACCAGCTATATCTGACCCGGTAGCAATTATGATATTCTTGGCTTCCAATTGTTGAAGTTTACCATCTTCTGCTTTTACTTCAACCAGCCCAACTTTTAGGATTTTACCAGCACCATAAACAACATCAATCTTGTTTTTTTTCATTAAAAATGCCACGCCATTGGTATTAGCAGAAACCGTTTCTTGCTTATGCTTCATCAAATTGGGCAAATTTAGCTTCGGTGCTGCAATTTCTATACCTAAATTTTCAACACCATGATTAAGCTCGGCAAAAAGCGCTGAGCCATATAGCAATGCTTTGGAAGGAATACAGCCAACATTTAGGCATGTACCGCCAAGCGCCGATCTTTTTTCGACAATCGCAGTTTTTAGCCCCAATTGTGCAGATTTAATAGCCGCTACATACCCGCCAGGGCCAGCCCCGATAACAACAACATCATATGCCATTTTACTATATTCCTTTCAGTTAAATCTATAGGTCCAAAACTAAACGTTCTGGGTCTTCTAAAGATTCTTTAACGCGAACCAAGAAAGTTACAGCTTCTTTGCCGTCAACAATACGGTGGTCATAAGAAAGCGCCAAATACATCATTGGCCGTATTACAATCTGGCCATCTATTACTACAGGCCGTTCTTTCACAGCGTGAATACCTAAAATGCCAGATTGTGGAGCATTTAAAATAGGCGTAGACATAAGCGATCCATAAACCCCGCCATTGGTTATGGTAAAGCTACCGCCTTGCATATCTGCCACTGCCAATTTGCCATCACGTGCCAGTGCACCGAGTCTTCCTATTTCTTTTTCTATCTCGGCTATGCTCATTTGGTCGGCATCGCGCACCACAGGCACCACTAGACCTTTCGGTGTACCTACCGCTATACCAGCATTTACATAATTTTTATAGACAATATCATCGCCATCTATTTGTGCATTTATGGCAGGCAATTCTTTTAGTGCATGGCATACGGCCTTCGTAAAAAAGCCCATAAAACCCAATTTTACTCCATGTTTTTTCTCAAAAACATCCTTGTAGCGTTTACGCAGCTCCATTACAGCATGCATGTCAACTTCATTAAAAGTTGTGAGCATAGCTGCTATATTTTGCGCTTCCTTCAAGCGTTTAGCAATAGTCTGGCGCAGTTTAGTCATACGCACCCGCTCTTCGCGTGGGCCATTCGCAATGGAGTTAATGGCTTGCTGCGGCTTATTCGCCATTGCATCTAACACGTCGCCCTTTAGAATTTGACCACGCTTGCCGCTACCTTCAACTTGTGCGGCGGCTAAATTATTTTCTGCCATGATTTTTGTTGCCGCTGGCGAAGCTGGCATAGCAGCAGATGCAGCTGGAGCGCTTGGTGTACTAATGACAGCAGCAGGGACAGGCGCTGCAGTATTGCCTGCACTACCTTCTTCTACATACGCCAATATCGCCCCTAGAGCAACTGTATCACCTTCTTTTGCCACATGTTCCGTTAGTTTACCTGCTACAGGCGAAGGCACTTCTATAGTTACCTTGTCAGTTTCTAGCTCAACTATAGGCTCATCTACCGCAACATTGTCACCGATTTGTTTAAACCATTTACCTATTGTTGCCTCGGTAACCGACTCGCCCAAGGTTGGAACAGTAATTTCTTTAGCCATGATATTTTCCCATATTCCTGTTTATATAATTCTATTGCCCTAGCGCATCTTCTAAAAATGCGGCTAGCTGCTTCAAATGCTCCGACATTAAGCCAACGGAAGGCGAGGCTGCTGCGGGCCGTCCCACATAGCGTGCTCTGGTATATTTTGCATTTATACTTATTAATGTTGCTTCTAGATGCGGCTCAATAAAGCTCCATGCACCCATATTCTTCGGCTCTTCTTGACACCAAATCATCTGAGCAGAAGAAAAACGGCTCAGCTCTTGTGCTAATTCTGTCGCTGGCAACGGGTATAGTTGTTCTAGTCGAATAATATAAATATCATCTATTCCACGTTTTTCCCGCTCTTCATATAAATCATAATAAACCTTGCCGCTACATAATATAACACGGCGAATTTTAGCATCATTTTGCAAAGAAGCTGTATCTGGCAAAATACGCTTAAAGCCACTGTCTTGCGCTAATTCTGCGAAGCTAGATTGCGCACGCTTATGACGTAGCAGCGATTTTGGCGTCATCATAATTAATGGTTTTCTGAAATCTCTTTTTAACTGACGTCTTAATATATGAAAATAATTAGCTGGGGTTGTACAATTTGCCACTTGCATATTATCTTCAGCGCATGATTGCAAAAACCTCTCCAATCGTGCCGAAGAATGCTCGGGGCCCTGCCCTTCAAACCCATGCGGTAGTAAGCAAACTAGGCCTGACATACGCAGCCATTTTGTTTCGGCAGAAGCAATAAATTGATCAAATACTACCTGCGCACCATTTGCAAAATCACCAAACTGCGCTTCCCACAAAACTAGGCTATTTGGCCGTGCTAATGAATAGCCATATTCAAAGCCCAAAACGCCTTCTTCAGAAAGAAGCGAGTTTACAACATCATATTTAGCCTGATTTTCTTGCAAATGATTAAGCGGCGTATAGCTAATATTATTTACCTGGTCATATACTACGCTATGACGCTGGGAAAAGGTGCCACGCTCTACATCTTCACCAGATAGGCGCACTGGAAAACCTTCACACAATAAAGAGCCAAAAGCCAAAGCTTCGGCCATTGCCCAGTCTAAGCCTTCACCAGTTTCTAGCATTTTGCTACGTTGTTCGATAAATCTAGCAATAGTTTTATGCAGGTTAAACTCAGCCGGAATGGTTACCAATTTACTTGCTATCTCTTTAAGCATCTCAAGCGGCACACTGGTTTTTGAACTAGCAGCTTCGCTTGACGCTTGTTTTAGTTTTGTCCACTCACCCGCCAACCAATCAGCACTAGCAGGTTTATATTGCGCACCCGCTGTAAATTCTTCCTCTAGCTTTTGGCGCCAATTTGTCTTTAGACTATCTAATTCTTGTGCTGAAATAGCCAATTTTTCGCTATATATTTGTACTATTGGCTTATGCGATTTAATAGCCTTATACATTATCGGCTGAGTAAAAGATGGCTCATCACCCTCATTATGGCCAAATCTACGATAGCAATACATATCTACCACAGCTGGCTTATGGAAAGTTTGCCGATATTGCAAGGCCAATTGGCAAGCAAAAACTACTGCTTCCGGGTCGTCGCCATTTACATGCAAAATCGGCGCATCTATCATTTTGGCTATATCAGAAGCATAGGGGCTAGAGCGTGAACATTTTGGGTCGGTGGTAAAGCCAACTTGGTTATTGATTATTATGTGTAATGAACCAGCTACCCCATAACCCTCTAGGCTTGAAGCTGCCAAAATTTCCTGCACAATTCCCTGGCCAGCAAAAGCTGCGTCGCCATGCAGCAATATCGGCAAAACTTTAGCGCGCAACTGCAAAACATCATTAACCGCTTTAGTACTAGCCAAAAGCTCATCTTGCTTTGCCCTGGCTTTACCCAAAACTACTGGATCTACTATTTCTAAATGCGACGGATTTGGCAATAAGGATAAGTGAACAGCCTGGCCTGCTATTTCCTGATCTTTTGAAGCGCCCAAATGGTATTTCACATCACCAGAGCCAGCAACATCATCTGGCTTATATGAACCACCCATAAATTCGTGAAAAATAGCTCTATGCGGCTTACCCAAAATATGAGCCAACACATTTAAACGGCCACGATGCGCCATGCCAAAGACAATTTCTTGCACGCCGTCTTTTGCCGCTAAATTTATAGTTTGATCTAAAGCTGGCATCAAAGATTCGCCGCCATCTAGGCCAAAACGCTTCGCGCCCTTATATTTAGCGTCTAGAAACTGCTCAAAACCTTCAGCCTCTATTAATTTATTTAAAATTTGCTTCTTTTGCGTGTCGTTAACAGCCTTGCTCGCGTCATTATTTTCAAAATTCGTTTGCAACCAAGAACGCTCGGCAAAATTAGCTATATGCATATATTCTATGCCGATTTTACCACAATATTTTTGCGTTAAGATATTAAGTAAAGCGCCTACTTTAATTTTTTCTGCGCCAAATGCACCATCAACAAAGATCTCTTTTTCTAAATCCGCTGCACTAAAGCCATAAGCCGTAATATTCAATTCGTCCAAATTGCCGCGATTGGTTTGTAGCTCTAAAGGGTCGATTTTTGCTTGAAAATGACCATATCTACGATAAGCATCTATCAAACGCATAGCATTTATAGAATCTTGCAGAGCCGTAGCAGAAGCCGCTGCTGGAGTGGTGTTTTTTAGCTTTTTCGTTAGCAAAGCCTCTACCTTGCTCCAGTCACCATCAAGCGCTGCCGTTAAAGTATCGCTAGGGGCCAGTGGCCAATTTGCGCGCTGCCAAGAAGCACCTTTAGCGTTTTTTAAAACATCCGCTTTTTTATCGTTTAGCGAAGCAAAAAATTCTTGCCAAGCGGAGTCTAAAGATTGCGGATTTTCTTCATATTGAGCATAAAGCTGTTCTATATAATTAGCATTGCCACCATATAAAAAGGAGCTTTGCTCTAGAAGATCATTTTGATTAGATTCTGATGCCATTTTAATAAATCTCAACTAAGAATGTAATAAGTCGTTTAGAGTTCTGCCGATTTGCGCGGGCGAAGCGGCAATTCTTATACCAGCTGCTTCCATAGCCGCTATTTTGCTTTCTGCATCGCCTTTGCCACCAGAAACCACCGCACCAGCATGCCCCATAGTCCGGCCCTTGGGTGCTGTGCGTCCTGCTATAAAGCCGACCATTGGTTTTTTGCGGCCTTTTTTTGCTTCGTCGATTAAAAACTGCGCCGCTTCTTCTTCTGCACTGCCACCGATTTCACCTATCATTACAATAGATTTAGTCTCTTCATCGCTCAAAAACATTTCTAAAACATCTATAAATTCTGTGCCCTTCACCGGATCGCCCCCAATACCAACAGCTGTGGTTTGTCCTAAACCTGCATTGCTAGTTTGAAACACCGCCTCATAGGTTAAAGTTCCCGAGCGTGAAACAATTCCAACCGAACCTTTTTTAAAGATAATGCCAGGCATAATACCTATTTTACATTCAGCAGGGGTTAAAACGCCTGGGCAGTTTGGCCCGATAAGCCGTGATTTAGACTTTTCTAATTTCGCTTTAACCTTAACCATATCTAATACGGGAATACCCTCGGTAATACAGACTATCAGGCCAATTTCTGCATCTATTGCTTCTATAATCGCAGCTGCTGCACCTGCTGGCGGAACATAAATAACGCTAGCATCGGCCCCGGTGCGCTCTTTGCCCTCGGCAACGCTAGAAAAAATAGGCAAAGTTTCTTCTGTTCTACCTTCCCATATTTCACCGCCCTTTTTAGGATGTACACCGCCAACCATTTTTGTGCCGTAATAGGCTAAAGCTTGCTCTGTATGAAAAGTTGCTGTTTTTCCTGTTAGCCCCTGTACCAACACTTTTGTGTTTTTATTTACTAAGATAGCCATTACTTACGCCCTTTTTACTGCTGCTAAAATTTTCTGCGCGGCATCATCAAGATCGTCTGCGGAAACGACATTTAGACCACTTTCGCTAATCATTTTTTTGCCTTGCTCTTGATTAGTACCTTCTAAGCGAACTACCAGAGGCACTTTTAGTCCAACTTCTGTAACAGCTTGCAATACGCCTTGCGCTATAACATCGCAGCGCATAATACCGCCAAAAATATTAACCAAAATACCCTTTACATGCGGGTCTGCAGTAATAATCTTGAAAGCCTCTTTTACCTTTTGTGCATTTGCCCCGCCGCCAACATCTAGGAAATTCGCAGGCTCGCCGCCATATAATTTAATGATATCCATAGTGGCCATGGCAAGTCCTGCTCCGTTGACCATACAACCAATATTACCCTCTAAGGCTACATAGGCTAGCCCATATTTAGAAGCTTCCACCTCTTTTGGATCTTCTTCAGACAAATCGCGCAGATACATTATGTCTTGGTGACGAAATAATGCATTATTATCAAAAGAAACTTTTGCATCTAAAACCCGCAAGCGACCATTTTGCATTTCAATAAGTGGGTTGATCTCCAGCAAAGACATGTCTTTTTCAACAAATGCATTATATAATATGGGAAATAATTGGCAACCATCGCTATAGGCCTGATCTTTTAGCGCTAAGGCTCCGCATAATTTTATTGCATCTTGATCGGTTACACCTTTTTGCGGGTCGATACTTAATGTTAATATAGCCTTTGGGTTTTCTTCCGCTACCGTTTCAATATCCATGCCACCTTCTTGCGAAACAATAAAGGATACTCGGCCTGTTGAGCGGTCGACTAAAAGCGAAAGATAGAGTTCGCGTGCAATATCAGCTCCATCTTCTATATAAATTCTATTTACTTGCTTGCCTTGTGGGCCAGTTTGCTTGGTTACTAAAGTTTTGCCTAGCATCTCTTGTACATTGGCAACAGCTTCTTCTATAGATTTAGATAAACGTACCCCACCTTTGGAATTTTCGCCAAGCTCTTTGAATTTACCCTTGCCGCGACCGCCAGCATGTATCTGGCTTTTTACCACATAAAGGGGACCCGGCAAATCGCTAGCCTTGCTTGCTGCTTCTTCTGCGCTTTGCACCAAAACACCAGCTGCAACCGGGGCGCCAAAGCTTGCTAACAATGCTTTGGCTTGATATTCGTGAATATCCATAAATTTTCCTTCCCTTTAAACTGAGCTGGCTATTTTAAACTTGGAGCCAAATTGGCACATGCATCGCATAAATTTTTTACTGCTTCTACAGATTTATCAAATGCTTGCTTTTCTTGCTCATCAAGCTCAATTTCTACCACTTTTTCTACACCATTTTTGCCAATTATCACTGGCACACCAACATAGGTATCCTTGCAGCCATATTCACCATTTAAATAAGCCGCAACTGGCATTAATCTTCTTTTATCTTTAAGATAAGATTCGGCCATAGCAATAGCAGAAGCAGCTGGCGCATAATAAGCCGAGCCAGTTTTTAACAAACCCACAATTTCAGCCCCGCCAGAACGAGTACGTTGGATTATCGATTCCAATTTTTCTGCGCTCATCCAGCCCATTTTAATAAGATCTGGCAAAGGAATACCTGCAACTGTAGAATAGCGGGCCAAAGGCACCATAGTGTCGCCATGACCGCCCAGCACAAAAGCAGTGATATCTTTAATAGAAACCTTTAATTCTTCTGCCAAGAAATATCTAAAGCGAGCGGAATCTAATACACCAGCCATGCCAACAATACGATGCGGTGCCAGGCCAGAAAATTTCTGCAAAGCCCAAACCATAGCGTCAAGCGGGTTGGTAATACAAATAACAAAAGCATCTGGTGCATGTTTTTTGATACCAGCGCCCACTTGCTCCATAACTTTTAAATTTATGCCTAGCAAATCGTCACGGCTCATGCCAGGTTTTCTTGGCACGCCAGCGGTAACTATTATAACATCAGAGCCAGCAATATCCTTGTAATCACTGGTGCCTAGATAATTAGCGTCAAAGCCGTCTACAGCAGAAGATTCTACAATATCTAAACCTTTGCCTTGTGGTATGCCTTCATTTACATCAACCAGCACAACATCGCCTAATTCTTTTAGCCCGATCATATGAGCCAAGGTACCACCTATCATTCCAGAACCAATTAGCGCTATTTTATTACGTGCCATGTTACATCTCCCTTTAACATAATCTACTTAGATTATTATTATATTTTTGCATTAAATACAATAAGCATAAATTATAATGAAAGATTGATTTAAGTTTTTATATTATATTTTTGCCGCCATTGGGCTAAATAGCCAGAGCTTTGCATTTCGATAAGCCGCGAGGCAGTGCGGGCATATTCAAATTTCTCCACACCTTCACGCTGGCCAATATAAAGCCGCATAGGGTCTGCTGCTGCGCTAATATAAAGCTGCACATTATTGTCATACAAAATATCTATAAGAGTTGTAAAGCGCTTTGCCCAATTGCGCATTTCATCGTCTAGCTGCGGTATATCTGCTATGAAAATAACATTAAATTCCTGTGCTAAGGCAGTGTAATCGGCGGCGCTTAACGAGGCCGCACATAGTTCGCTAAAGGTAAAAAAAGCTGCCTTGTCGCTATAGTGCGGGATTTTAAAGTCACGGCCTTTTATTTTAATGATTTTTTCGCAGCTAGGCCGATTTTGTGTGTATTGCTGCCATTTGGCTTGCAAGAGCTGTGCGCTAGCTTCATTTAGCGGGTAAAAATAATGGTCTGACGTTTGGCCTTTGCCTAGGCGAAAATCCTTCTCTACCGTCGCATTAATGACTTCACAATATTGCTCTAGAATTGGGATAAAAGGCAGGAATAATTCGCGATTAAGGCCGTTTTTATATAAATCAACTGGTGCAACATTAGAAGTAGCTACTAAGACCATACCTTTAGCAAATAATTTTTGAAATAACCTAGCTAATATTGTTGCATCGGCAATATCGGTAACAGCAAATTCGTCAAAGCATAGAATAGAAACTTGTTTGCGCAATGCATTTGCCATTAAGTCTATAGGATCTTGCTGTTTAATTTTTCCAGCTACGATTTGCGTGCGATAAAAATTGATATTTTTTTGTGCCTCTTGCATGAATTCATTAAAATTTGTGCGCAGCTTATCTTGGCGCGCTAAGTTACTATAAAATAAATCCATCAACATGGTTTTGCCACGGCCAACCGCACCATAAATATACATGCCTTTTGGCGACATAGGCGTTTGCTTAAAAAAACGAGCGAAAAAACCTGGGGCGGGCTGCGCCTCAAGCCGCGCTAATAGCTGGTCAAAGCGAGCTGCCATTGCATATTGCCACTCATTCGCTTCTAGCTTGCCAGCTGCAACTAAAGCGGCATAATTTTCTGATACTGCGCCCATATTATCTGCT